>JAOTUO010000436.1 GCA_029863845.1 Myxococcales bacterium | reverse complement strand
CGAGCGCAGAGACATCTCCCCGCACGATCAGAAGCGGGGCGGGGTCGGAAAGGTTCGCGAGGGCGGGAGGATACGCCGGCGAGCCGAACGGCACGGCGACGCCGCGCAGCCTGCGCAGGACGGCCACCGCCGCGTCCAGCGCGTCCCGCGTGGCGGCAATCCCCTTGGGATGCGTGAGCAGCACCCTCCGCGGGTCTGCCTCGCGACCCAGGCGGTCGATCGCTTCCGCGGGATGGAGGTGGAGACTTCGCTGCAGATCGAGCCAGTCGCGAAGCACACGCGCCGCGACCGGGCTCGGGTCCGCCGGATCCAGCACGTCCGGCACGCGAGGCATGGGGGCGGCTCCCCGGGACCGGGGCGCCCCCTGCATAGCTCCGATCGCGCGCGTTCGCCGCCCCGCCCGCGCGCCGCCGCGCCGGCGCTGCCTCGCGGGTCCGGACGCGGTCGGCCGCTGCTGCGCTCAGCGGGTGGCGCCGCGGAAGAGGTCTCCGATTTCGAGCTCCCCCTCCGAGTGCGTGACGAAGGCGACAGCGGTCTCCGGCTCCGCCTTGACCACCACGAGCTGTGCCACAACGCGATCGGGGATCCTCACGCGCTCGCCGCGTGCCGCCTCCTTGCCGGAATGCGCCTCGCGGTACACCTCGAGCGGGCTGCCCACCTCGAGGCCGTCGAGCGCCCCTCGGTTCAGGTAGACGAAGTCGACCGCCGCCATGATCGTGCGGCTGCTGGCGAAGTAGCTGAGCTTGCCCTTCACGCCGTCCGGTGTCGGCTTCACCGCGATCTCCGTCGGGACGCGCTCCCGGACCATCAGTCGGTCGCCCTTCTCGATGGGGTCTCCCGACTCGCGGATCTCGGCCACGGAGGTCTCGTCGTGGGTCTCGGTGACCTCCAGCCAGCCCAGGATGTCGACGTGGTAGCCGAGCCGCCGCCCGGTGTCCGGATCCACGACCCGCTCGTGCTCCCGGAAGATCGTGAACTCGTCGCCCACCTCGACGTCGCCCCGGCCGAGACCAATGTATACGGTGTCCACCTGGCCGAGCATCAACCGCGGCGTGACGTTGTCGACGATGCTGGCCGAGGCCGCCAGCGTCTCCGCCGTGATGAAGCCGACGCGCTCGCGCGCGTTCACCAGCTGGGTGAGCGGTTCGTCGGGTGTGGCGGCGAACGCTTGCGGCTCGGGTGCCTGCGGCAGAGGCAGCTCTTCCACGACGTCCACTTCGGGGGCCGCCGGAGCCCGGCCGGCCAGCAGCGCCTGCGCCTCTTCCGAACTCACGCGTCGCATCTCCGTCGGCGTGATCCAGATGTGATCGCCGGGGTGGATCATGTGCGGGTTCTCGATGTCGCGGTTGTCCTCCCAGATCGAGGGCCACACCCAGGGCGTCCCCAGGTAGGCGTCCGAGATGTCCCACAAGGTGTCGCCCGTCACCACGATGTGGATGCGCCCGGGATGACCCTGGGCGTCGTAGCCGAGCGCGCCGAGCGGCGTCGACGTCTCCACGGGCACCTCCGTGGGCAGCGTCGCGTCCGCGGCCAGCGAAGCCTCCTCGGTCTCCAGCACGGGGGCTTCGTCGGCCGCTTCCGGCACCTCCGCGAAGTCGTCCGCTTCGATGAAGTCGTCGGCTTCGGCAAAGTCGTCGCCTTCGGTGAAACCGTCGGGTGCGAACTCCGCCTCCCCGAGGCCTTCCGCAGCTTCGAGATCCTTCGCCGCCCGAGGCGACTCGAGGCCCGGGGCGATCGCGGGCTCCGCCGCGTCGATCGTGGGCTCGGCCGAAGCCGATGCCGGATCGACCTGTCCGGCGCCCGGCTCTTCCATCCACGCCTCCGCGCCGGCCGTTTCCGCGGCTCGGGCCGTGGTCGCGGCGGCCGGCACGAGCAGCACCGCCCCGAGAAGCAGGAGCATCGAGGACCTCATCGCATCCCTCCCTGTGCGGCGCCGTCCCGCAGCCGCCGGCGACCCGTCTCCCGTCGCCCGGGACCTCCCGCTCCAGGAGGCCACCTCGGGGACGCGCGGGCTCGCCAGCCTCTATCGACCGGGCGGGCCAAGGGCTTGACGCACCAGAGGAATCGTCGCGGGGAGCCCCCGCGCGTATCCGGGCGCGCCGGGACTCTCGATCCCAGCAGCCCGCCGCACGGCGGCCGGGCCCGCGTCTCCTAGGCGGGAGGCGCCTCGGGAATCCGGGTCAGCATGGCGCGGACTTCGGCGGCCCAGGCCGGTTCCGCCTCCTCGGGCGCGCCCTCGGCCCGGAGGCTCCGCTTGCGCACGAAGACGCCGTCGAGGGCGCGCAAGGCCGATGCGCGGGCGTTCTGGAGTTCGCCGGCGGCCTCGTACACCAGGGCCAGGTGGTAGCGAACCTCGCCGATTCCCTTGCTCGTGGGATCGAAGCCCGA
>JAOTUO010000437.1 GCA_029863845.1 Myxococcales bacterium | reverse complement strand
TGTTACTCTATTACGCGAGACTCTCTAGTCGCCGCGAGCGCTCCGCTGCATCACGCCCTCGTACGCGAGAGGCGGGGCGAGGGGCAGGTCCGCCGGCGCGGGCTCGCGCCTCTTCGACACCAGCACCATGAGGGCCGGCGACACCAGCAGGTCGGCCCCGAACGCCACGATCGCGGCCATGCTGGCCAGGATCCCGAACTCCACCGAGTTGCGCATGTAGGCGAAGGTCAGCACGAAGAAGCCCGAGGCGAGAACCAGGGTGGTGAAGAGCAGGGCGGCGCCGGTGGTCCGCAACGTGCGCCGAGTGGCTTCGCGGGCGTCTCCCGTGTCCTCGTAGTAGCGCTGGAACTTGTGCATGAAGTGGATCGTGTCGTCCACCGCGAGGCCGAGGATGATGCAGCCCACGAGCAGGCTCGAGCTGTCCAGCGGGATCTCGAGCCAGCCCATCACGCCCAGCGTGATCCAGATCGGGATCAGGTTCGGGATCATCGAGAGGACGCCCCGCTTGAGGTTTCCGATCAGCAGGACCATGAGCGGCGTGATGATCAGGAGGGCCGTCACGTAGGACCGGGCCATCGTGTAGTTGACCACCGAGAAGGTGCGCCCGAAGAGCACGCCCAGGCCCGTCGGCTGGATTCCGACCCCCTCGCCGAGGATCTCCCGGAAGCCCCGTTCCAGCGCCGCGACGAGGGCCGGGTAGTGCATCCCGTCCACGAAGGGAAGCCGCAGGCTGACGCGGGCCAGCCGGAAGCGGCTGTCGGTGACCTCTTCGAGATCGTCGCTGCCGCTGTTCTCGAAGAGCAGCAGCTCCTGGGCGACGAGCCGGCGGTCCTGCGGGATCGCGTAGAACTCGAGCCGGTTCTCGTTGAGCGCCCTGTGCGTCTCCTTCACGACCTGGACGATCGACACCGCCTTGCCGACGAAGATCTCGCCGTCGTCGAACGACTCCGCGAAGCGCATGGCCGCGTCGATCCGGCCGAGCAGCAGCGGGTCGTGCAGGCCGTTCTCGCGCCCGCTGTCGATCACGAACTCGAGCCCCGCGGCGCCTTTCAGCTGGCGGTCCATGAACTCGTTCGCCATCCGGACCGGGTCGTCCTCCGGGAACCAGTTGAGGGCGTACTGGGCCAGGCGCAGCTGCGCGATCCCGAAGCCGAAGACGACGAGCAGCGCGAAGCTGCCCGCGAGCACCTTCCAGGGATTCCCCGTGGCGAAATCGCCCACCCGCGCGAGCGCGACGCCGAGCGTGCGCTGGAGCGCCTCGGCGCGGCGCGCCGGGCTCGCGCGCAGGGGCAGGATCGCGAGCAGCGCCGGGAGCAGCGTCATGCAGTAGAGGAAGGTCAGGAGGATCCCGACGGGCGCCACGCGTCCCAGGTTCGCCACCTGGGCGAGCGGGGCCGCCGCGAACGAGAAGAGCCCACCGGCGGTGGTGAGCGCGGCCATGAGGATGGCGAGGCCCGAGTGCCCCATGGCGAAGGCGATGGCGTCCGCCTTGCGGTCCCCGGCCGCGAGGCGCTGGAAGGCGATCGCGAGGACGTGGATGGCGCTGCAGATCCCCACCGTGAGCAGGAGCGCGGGCAGCACCTGGAGCGAGAGCGACGTCGGGATTCCCGCGATCGCCATCATGCCGTGGGTCGCGGCCAGCGCGGCGAGCACGACGAAGAGCGGCAGCACCACGCCGGAGATGCGGCGGAAGAGCAGGTAGAGGATGCACGCGACGATGGCCACCCCGGCGGAGAGGAAGACCGTGACGTCGCGCATGAGCATGTTCGTCGCGTGGCGGTTCATGATCGGACCGCCCGCCAGGAAGACCTCGAAGTCCGGACCCTCGTGGCGCGCGACGACCGCCCGGAGGGAGTCGATCTGCTCGCGGCTCTCCCGCTCGGTCAGGAGCTCGGGCCTCGGGGCCTCCGCCGGCCGGGCCTCCCCGAACCCGCCGTCGAAGCCGGCGAGCTCGTCCGCCTCGTCGCCGAGCGTGGAGTGGATGAAGGGCTCGATCGTAACGGTCGTGATCCGGGCCGACTCGTCGATCAGCGTGTTCAGGTAGAGGGGGTTCTCGAGCACGCGCCGCTTCACGGCCCCGACGTCGGCGGCGGTCTCGGGCCAGTTCTCGAGCAGGCCCTCGACGATCAGCTCGTCGCCTTCTCCGCGCGTGTTGCGCGCGTTCCAGAGGCTCGTCACCGCCTCCACGTAGGGGACCTCGCGCTCGATGTCCTCGTGGAAGGTGCGCAGGCGCGTCAGGAAGGCGAGGTCGAAGATCTCACGCGGCCGGATGGCGACGATCAGGCGCTCGTCCTGACCGAACTGCGCGCGGAAGCGGTCGTAGTCGACGCGGGCGGAGTCGTTCGGGCGCAGGAAGCTCTCGGTGGAATTGTCGACCGTGAGCCGGGG
>JAOTUO010000435.1 GCA_029863845.1 Myxococcales bacterium | reverse complement strand
GGTCGCCATCACGAGCTCCGTCTTCGCGCGCTCGCGCCACAGCATCGCCGACGCCAGGTGGATGGCGTCCAGGGTGCCCAGCGCCGTCGGCGCCGGCAGGGACGCCCGTTCGAGGACGGCTCGCGTCGTCGCCACGATCTCGACCGAGCGCAGGAGGCGGAAGACCGCTTCGCGGCGGACGGCGAGAGCCGCGTCCGAGATCGAGCGCAGGATCCGCAGGCGGTCCAGGGTGCGGAGGCACTCGACCTCGGTCAGGGCGCCGGTGACGCCGGCCGCGATCTCCCCCCACTCGGCCAGTCGATCCTCCTGGCCGACGACGATTCGCAGCAGCACCGAGGAGTCGAGGTAGGCGATCACCGATCGGCCTGGCGCTCCGCGAGCAGCAGCTCGACGACGTCGCGATCGAGGTCGAGCGGCGGCGGCAGTGGGACGTCCTGGAGCGCCGGAGCGCCGGGAAGGGGCCGGCGCACCTCGAGGCCCGCGGCGGGCTCGTAGGGCACGATCCTGGCGATCGGCCGCTCGCGATCCGTCACCGTCACCGGATGCCCGCGGCGGACGCTCTGCAGGTAGTGGCTGAGCCTGGCCTTGAGCTCGGCGATGCCGACCTCGTTCATGGTCACATGATAGTCAGCGATGGTCATTTTGGCAACGATGCCACTCGAGCCGCCTTCTCGCTGGCACCTGCCGCCGCCAAGCCCGGATCCCCGGGAGAACGGTGCAGCTCGCGCAGGGATCTACTGCGTGCGCTCGGCCTTCAGGCGCGGGCTCCCGTCGCCCTCGGCCACGGGCCGGCGGCGCGCCTCCCGCTCGCGGTGCTCGGTCATCGGCGCTCCGTCCGTCGCCGTCCAGTGCATTGTCGTCTTCGGATCCATGTCTCCTCCAGTCTCCCCGGCCCGCCGGCTGCTCTCCTCGTTGGAACCCGGGCCATCGTTTGCCCGCGTCGGCTCGATTTGCATCTTTTCCCAATAACGAGTACTCTAACCATCCAAATCGTCGATGTCAATCTCTTATTTGCACCCTGTTATACTCGCAAGCAGCGGACACAGTGACGGCGAATCGACGAATTGGGAGGTGTCTCTTGAGCGGACGTATCTCGACGATCCTGCGCGGCCTGCGACGGTCCTGGTTCCCCACCGGCCCCGGAGCCGCCGAGCGCGACGCCATCCTCCCTGCCCAGGTGTCGCCGGCCCTCGGCGCCCGCTACCTGCGTGGGATCCCGGTGCAGCTCACCGGCGTGCTGGTGGCGCACGACGCCCAGCGGGGGGTCTTCACCTTCTCCACCGACGAGGGCCACTACGCCGAGATCCCGGTCGAGGCCGGCTACCAGTTCCTCCAGCTCATCCGGTTCGCGTCGCCGGAGAAGCTCGCCAACGTCGTACCCCTGGAGATCAGACCATGAGCACCCGCAACCCCCGGCGCCCGGACGCACCCCCGTCCCGCCTGCCGCTCTCGGAGCCCGAGTGGCAGCTGATGTGGGTCATCTGGCAGCTCACCCCGCCGATCCTCCCCACCCGCATCCTCTTCGCCGCCGACCGGACGCACGACTCCCCCGCCGCCAGCGCCGAGACGCTGCACGCCTACCTCGACCAGCTGGTGCGCAAAGGCTGGCTCGAGCGCCTACCCGCCGCGGACCTCGTCCCCGAACGCTTCGCCCCACGCGTCGCCAAGCGCGAAGCCGTCCAGTCCCGAATCCAGGCCTTCCTCGACGCCGACCTCCACAACGACTACCCCTCCCTCCTCGCCGCCCGAACCGAGATCGACTCGCGGTTGGACCTGGCTAGCGAGGTCGCCGAGGGGCGGGTGGCGTCCGGGGACGGAGTGGGCTAGCTCCCGATGAGCGAGCCTAGGGTTCCCATTCGCAGCCGCTCGGACCATGGGGATGCTTGCAGTCCAAAGGATCCCTTGTCAGCTCGACCGCCTCGCCCATCTGGGGCTCCCGGTCCTCCACTGTCACGGGCGATGGCGCCGCGAAGGCGAGAGCCAACAGAACGATGCGCAGAATCATGGACATTGCCAGTCTCCTCTTAGTGCGGGCCGGTTTGGCCTCGCGTTGCCTTGTGGACTGGGTCCATGATGGCCCTCTATCCCGTCGTCTGTCCAGGTAAGGTTCGACTGCACATGCGCTTGAGTCAGTCTAGGGCTGGGCTATTAGCTCTCGCGCTCGCCAGCTTCTTTCCTAGCCTCGCCCCCACCGAGCCTCTCCCGGTCTCGCCTCAACTGGTCTTGACACCGAGTGACGGCTTGCCTGCGGGCTACGCCGAAGAACTTCATCAGGACTCGACCGGTTTTCTTTGGCTCGCTTCGTGGCAGGGCGTGGCCCGCTACGACGGAGTTCGTCTCACGCAGACCTACGAGAAATGCTGCCCGAAATCCGCCGCGGTGACTGATGGT
>JAOTUO010000434.1 GCA_029863845.1 Myxococcales bacterium | reverse complement strand
AGCCCCTGCATGTCTTCGAGCGTCGGTGCTTCGAGTCCGAAGTAGAGCCGGGCCGCCCGGCGTGCAGACCGGGTGAAGGCACGCTCCCGAACGTAGGCGAGCAGGATCGGGGCCCGCTCGTCGGGGGGGACCTCCGTCAAACGGACAGCCGTGCGGCCGCGGTGAATGATGACGGCCTCGCCGTTGGCGGCGCGCACGTTCTTCACCCAGCCCCGCTCCCCCGCGAGCGAGACGAGGTATTGCTCGTCGTCGAGCCGGGAGGGCGACATCGAGAGGCGGATCGGCTTTCCGGATTTCCTCCCGCGCACCTCGAGTGTGACGCTCCGGGGCGTGACGCCGATGGCGGTGATCCAAGGTGCAATTCGCCGGTTGAACCAGTCCACGAGACTCATCGCTGCGCAATTCCTCCCCGACGCCGCTCCTACAGGGAAAGCACCGCCTTCGCGACCGGTCGCGCCCGGTAATCCCGATCCCAGCGAGCCAGGTTCTCGAACGAGGGATCGATCTCGACCTTCCCGAAGCGGGCGAACTGGAAGGCAGCCTGAAGCGTGCAGTCGGCGATCGTCGGACGGTCGCCCGCGACGAAGGGGCGTCCCGGCGCGAGAAGCCGATCGAGGACGCCGAGGGCCCTGGGAAGGACTCCGCGGAAATAGGCCGCCATCTCGGGAATCGGAGCAAGCCCGAGGGGCGAATTCGTAGCGTGAACGATGTGGGCCACGGGGAAGAGCACCCCCAGCTCCGCGATGCGCTCGACTTCGCGCACCCGCGCCCGATCCATGGCATCGGATCCGATCATGGGCGGATCGGGATGGCACTCCTCGAGGTATTCGATGATCGCCAGGGATTCGATGAGGTGCGTCCCGTCATCGAGCTCCAACACGGGCAACTTGCCGAAGGGATTGCGTGACAGATGCTCCGGGCGTTTTTGCTCGCCCTCTCGGAGATCCACCATGACCTCGGCGAGCTGGATCTTGGCACCGCCGGCAGCCTTCTCCGCGAGGTAGAGGCGAACCTTGGTGGGATTGGGCGCAACGGGAAAAACGTACAGATTCATGCCGGTGGCTCTCGGGTTGGGGTCTCGGCCGGCCGCTCGACGCGTCGAGCGATCGGCCGCCGGGACCGCGGACCCGCGCCGTTACGGCACCCGAGGCCCGGCGCCCGAGTCTACCACGGCGCTTTCGGCGCGCGGATGCCGATCCGCGGCAGCGTCTCTTCCGACCGCACGCCTGCCGGCGGCTCAGCGCGCCGAACGCCGCATACCCAGCGCGTAACCGGCCCACGACAGGACCTGGTGAACGACCACGAAGAGCACGGCCGAGAGCGCAATGCGCGTGAATGTGACGGGGACCGCCAACGCCAGGACGAGCCAAGCACCCACCAGCATGTCGATCTGATCGGCGACGTAGAAGAGGAACTCCCACAGCCCGGAGCCGGGTCTTCCGGGGGCGATGCCGAGCTGGCGCTTCACGAGGCTGTTGGGCAACTCGCTCAGCATGGCGGCGGCGCCCAGGACGCAGCCCAGGAGGCCGGCGGGAAGAGCCGCGTAGTCGGTGAGTTCGAGTCCGCGAAAGCCGGGATGGCCGTGAAGCCACCCGCCTTGCAGAAACAGGACGAGTCCGGAGCCGAGCGCTACGGCCACGACGCCGCGCCACGTCTTGTTGGCGCCGAACAAAGGCCTTCCTCGCAGGGTGGCCCCACGATCGATGGGCTTGGCGAGTGAGAGGAGCCAGCCGAAACGGATGCAGAACCCGTGGAAGATCAGACCCGCGATCAGCGGAAGGAAGAGGTACGCAATGCGAGCGATTTCACCCGCCAAGAATCACTCGCTACCACCGACCAGCTTCCACCAGACCGCCAAACCTCCCAGCAGATACGCAGCGACGAGGTCGGCTTGCAGCTCGGCGGGCATTTCCACGAGGTTCAGCGTGAGGTTGGTGCATCCGTGATAGAGGAGGTTGGGGACGATGCTGGGGTGCGACCTGTCGTACAGCGCCGTGTGAACGCAGGACCACGCGAAGATCGCGGCAGCGAAGAGAAGTGGAGACATCTGCGCTTGAAGCGACCCAGGTACGAAGAACATCGGGATGTGCCAGACGCCCCAGAAAACGGCGAGCACGAGCGTAGCCCGGCGCGCTGAAAGCGCGCGCTCGAGGCGCGGCAGGGCGAAGGCCCGCCAGCCGAACTCCTCGCCCAGCACGACCCATAGCTGCCCCACGGCGAGCAACGCGAAGTCGCTCCGGATCAGGAGCCGCAGCGACGCAGGTTCTGCCCGGAGTTACGAGATGCACCACGCAACGGCGAGGAACGCCGCCTGGACCAGGACCGCGCACAGGTAGACTCCGACGGAGCCCCGTGGACGCAGAGCCGTCCGCAAGAAGCGGCGCCGGCCGGCCGCGTCCGTG
>JAOTUO010000135.1 GCA_029863845.1 Myxococcales bacterium | reverse complement strand
GACCATTCGCATCGTCACCGAGCGCGAGCCGGCCGCCGTGGTCGTGCGCGTCGAGGACGACGGCTGCGGGATCCCGCCGGATGTGATCTCGCGGATCTTCGATCCCTTCTTCACGACGAAGCCGGTAGGGCAGGGGACGGGCCTCGGCCTCGGCATCGCCTACGAGATCGTCCGCCGTCACGGCGGCGAGATCGCCGTGGAGTCGGAGCCGGGTCGCGGAGCCTGCTTCCGCGTGCGCCTGCCCGTCGACAGGGATACCCTCGATACCGATTGAACTCCGCGCGCCGCGCGCGTGGCTCGAGCGTCGGGCCCCCGGCGCCGTTCGAGCCACAGGCAGGAGACCCGCGATGCGGCAGCGACGGCTCGGCAGCTCCGGCCTGATGGTTTCGGAGATCGGTCTCGGGACCATGACCTTCGGCAGCATGGCCGACGAGGCCGCGAGCCTCGCCATCCTAAACAAGGCCTTCGACGCCGGGGTCGACTTCATTGACGCCGCCGAGATCTACCCGGTTCCGCCGGACGCGAAGTGGGTGGGGGCCAGCGAGGAGATCTGCGGTAAATGGCTCGCCGAGCGGCCGCGGGACTCCGTCATCCTCGCCACGAAGGTGGCCGGGCCCTTTGGCGGCTGGTTCCGGGCGCCGATCCGAAACGGCAAGACGAGCCTCGATCGCCACCACATCGAGCGCGCGGTCGAGGGCAGCCTGCGTCGCTTGCGCACCGACTACATCGACCTCTACCAGACCCACTGGCCGGATCCCGACCTCCCCATCGAGGAGACGCTGGAGGCGCTCGATCGGCTGGTCGAGGAGGGCAAGGTCCGGGCGGTGGGCTGCAGCAACCAGACCGCCTACGGCCTCACCAAGAGCCTGTGGGCGTCGGAGCGCGGCGGGTTGGCGCGGTACCAGACCATCCAGAACAACTTCAGTCTGCTCAATCGTCGCTTCGAGGACGAGCTCGCGGAGGCCTGCCGCCGCGAGCGGGTCAGCCTGCTGCCCTACAGCCCGCTCGCGGGCGGCGTGCTCTCCGGGAAGTACCGGGACGGGGCGCGGCCGGCGGGGGCGCGCTTCACGCGCTACGACGACCACGACGCCCGGACGCAGGCGATGGCGAAGCGCTTCGTGGGCGAGAGGCCGCTCGAGGCGGCGGCCCGCTTCGCCAAGGTGGCGCGCGGCTGCGACCTGTCGCCGGTCACCTTCGCCATCGCCTGGACGCTGACGAAGGACTTCGTCGGCTCGACCCTCATCGGCGCCACCCACCCCGACCAGCTCGACGAGACGCTCGCGGGCGCCGAGGCCCGGATTCCCGAGGACGCGCTCGCGGAGTGCGACCGCATCGCGAAGGAGATCCGCTATCCGTTGGGCTAGCGACAAGTGGCTGATTGCCTTCGCACTCGTCGCCGCCGTCGCCGCCGTCGGCGCCGCCGGAGGCGCGCGCTCGGCGGGCCGCGGTGCCGACGGCAACTTCGACAAGCGGACGTCGGCGCACTTCGTCCTCCTGCAGGACGTGGCCATCGACGAGTCCGGCGGTTTCCGGGGCTCGCGCCGCTTCGAGCAGGGCGTTCTCGACGTGCTCGAGCGCGGCTACGAGCAGCTGGACGACTCCCTCGGCCTGCGCCCCTCGCGCAAGCTCGAGGTCGTGGTCTACGACCCCGCGATCTTCGACCGCCAGTTCGCGGCGCGCTTCCGCTTCGCCGCGGCCGGCTTCTACGCCGGGGTGATCCGCATCCGGGGGGCCACGCAGGTGACCACGGGCCTCGTCCGCGTGCTCAATCACGAGCTGCTGCACGCGGCGCTCGACGCCGAGGCGCCCTCGACCGTGTTTCCGGGCTGGCTCAACGAGGGTCTCGCGGAGTGGTTCGAGGCGCGCACCGTCGGCAAGCGCCACCTGAGCGGGCCGGAGATGGACGCCCTGGAGCGGGGGCGGCGCGACGGGCGCCTCGTCTCGCTGGCCAGCCTGAGCACCCCGAGCTTCGGGAACCTCGGGCCCGGTGCCGCGAGCTTCGCCTACCTCCAGTCCTACGGGATGGTCGACTTCCTGGCGCGGCAGTACGGCGAGCGCAAGCTGCGGGAGTTCACCCAGAGTCTCGTCCGCTCCCGGGACCTGCACCGCTCGCTCTCCCGGGTGTACCGCGCGGACCTCGCCTCCCTGGAAACCCGCTTCCTCGCCGAGCTGAACTAGAGCGCCCGTCCCGAGGTCAGAGGGGCTGCCAGGCGGTGTCGCGGTGGCGGGCGGGGAAGTGGTCGGGGCGCACGATCTCGGCCAGGATCTCGAGCGACTCCACCAACCGCGCCCCCCGGCGCTCTGACCGCAGCTGTCACACCCACTCTGCTAGATTGCCCCGGCGGACATGGACGCTCTCGCCGACTTTCACCCCGCCGTTCGCGCCTGGTTCGAGCGGCGCTTCCCACTCGGCCCGACGGAGCCGCAGGCCCAGGGCTGGCCGGCCATCGCCGCCGGGCGCGACACGCTGATCGCCGCGCCGACGGGCTCGGGCAAGACGCTCGCGGCCTTCCTGCTCTTCATCGACCGCCTCTACCGGGAGTTCGAGTCGCGGGGATCGCTCGCAGAGGAGACGGACGTCGTCTACGTCTCGCCGCTGAAGGCACTGGGCGTCGACATCCAGCAGAACCTCCGGAAGCCCCTCGCCGAGATCCGCGACGTGGCGCTCGAGCTGGGGCTGCCCTCGCCGGAGATCCGCGTGCTGGTTCGCAGCGGCGACACGTCCGCCTCCGAGCGCGCCGCCATGATCCGGCGGCCGCCGCATCTCCTGATCACGACGCCCGAGTCGCTCTACCTGCTCGTGACCGCCGAGCGCAGCCGCGAGCGGCTGCGGCGCGTGCGCACCGTGATCGTGGACGAGATCCACGCCGTGGCCCGCGACAAGCGCGGCTCGCACCTCACGCTGACGCTGGAGCGGCTCGAGGCCCTCTGTCCGCAGCGCCCCGCGCGCATCGGCCTCTCGGCGACCCAGCGCCCGATCGAGACCATCGCGCGGCTGCTGGTGGGGGCGGGGCCGGAGCGCTCGGAGCCCGACGGCCGCCCCGCCTGCCGCGTCGTTGACGTCGGGCACCGCCGCGCCCTGGACCTCGCGATCGAGGTGCCCGGCAGCGAGCTCGAGGCCGTCGCCTCCGCCGAACAGTGGGGCGAGATGCTCGACTCGATCGCAACCCACGTGGCGCAGCACCGCACCACGCTCGTCTTCTGCAACACGCGCCGGCTCACCGAGCGGGTGGCGCATCTGCTCGAGGAGCGCGTGGGCGAGGCGCAGGTCGCGGCCCATCACGGCAGCCTCTCGAAGGAGCGCCGCCTGCGCGTGGAGACGCGGCTGCGCGCGGGCGACCTCAAGGTGCTGATCGCGACGGCTTCGCTCGAGCTGGGCATCGACGTCGGCCCCGTCGAGATGGTGTGCCAGATCGGATCGCCCCGCAGCATCGCCACCTTTCTCCAGCGGGTGGGCCGCTCGGGGCACAGCCGCGGGGCCACGCCCCGCGGTCGGCTGTATCCGACCACGCGCGACGAGCTGGTCGAGTGCGCGGCGCTGATGCGGGCGGTGCGGGCGGGCACGCTCGACCGCGTGCTGCCGCCCGTGGCGCCGCTCGACATCCTGGCCCAGCAGATCGTCGCAGCCTGCGCCGCCGGGGAATGGCGCGAGGACGAGCTCTTCGCCCTGGTGCGCCGCGCGGCGCCCTTCGCGGACCTCTCGCGCAAGGACTTCGACGAGGTGGTGGAGATGCTCGCCGACGGCATCACGACCGGCCGCGGCAAGCGGGCTGCCTACCTCCACCACGACCGCGTGAACGGCGTTCTGCGCGCGAGGCGCGCCGCCCGGCTCGCGGCGCTCACGTCGGGCGGCGCGATTCCCGAGACGGCGGACTTCCGGGTCGTGGCCGATCCCGACGACACCTTCATCGGCACCGTCAACGAGGACTGGGCCATCGAGAGCATGGCCGGCGACATCTTCCTGCTGGGGAGCACCTCCTGGCGGATTCGCCGCGTGGAGGCCGGTGTCGTGCGCGTGGTGAACGCCGAGGGGCTGCCGCCCACGATTCCCTTCTGGCTCGGCGAGGCGCCGGCTCGCACCGCGGAGCTCTCGGCCGAGGTCTCCGACCTGCGCGCCGCCGTGGGCGCACGGCTCGAGGCGGGCGACCGGGCCGGCGCAGTGAAGTGGCTGGAAGACGAGGCCTGTCTCGCCGCCGCCGGCGCCGAGCAGGTGGTGCGCTACCTGGCCGCCGGCCGGGCCGCCCTCGGCGTGCTGCCCACCCAGAGCGACGTCGTGCTGGAGCGCTTCTTCGACGAGACGGGGGGCATGCAGCTAGTGGTTCACGCGCCCTTCGGCGGGCGCATCAACCGCGGCCTGGGGCTGGCGGCGCGCAAGCGCATCTGCCGGAGCTTCGACTTCGAGCTGCAAGCGGCCGCCAGCGACGACGCGCTCGTGCTGTCGCTCGGGCCGCAGCACAGCTTCCCGCTGCCGGACTTCCTGAAGATGCTCTCCTGGCGCGACCTCCCGACCGTGCTCGGCCAGGCCGTGGTGCAGGCGCCGATGTTCCAGGCGCGCTGGCGCTGGAACCTGGGGCGGGCCCTGGCCGTGCTGCGCTTCCGCGGCGGCAAGAAGAACCCGCCGCCGATCCAGCGGATGGAGGCCGACGACCTGATGGCCGCCATCTTCCCCGGCCTGGCGGCGTGTCAGGACAACGCGGTGGGTCCGATCGAGATCCCCGACCACCCGATCGTGCGGCAGACCCTGGACGACTGCTTTCACGAGGCCATGGACATCGACGGGCTCGAGTCGCTGCTGCGCGCGATGCAGACGGGGGAGGTCCGCGTGCACGCGCGCGAGACCACCGAGCCCTCGCCGCTGGCCCACGAGATCCTGAACGGCCGGCCCTACACCTTCCTCGACGACGCGCCCCTCGAGGAGCGCCGGACGCGGGCCATCACCCTGCGCCGCGGGCTTCCCGACGACGCCCGGGACCTGGGTCGCCTCGACGCCGACGCCATCGCCCGCGTGCGCGAAGAGGCGCGGCCCGAACCGCGCGACGCCGAAGAGCTGCACGACACCCTGTTGAGCCTGGTGGCCTCCCGGCCCGTCGAGGCCTGGAGGCCGTGGTTCGAGAAGCTCGTCAGCGAGGGGAGGGCGGCGACGGTCGCGGCGGATGCGGCGAGCCTCTGGTTCCCGACCGAGCAGCGCAAGGCCGTCGAGGCGCTCTTCCCCGGTGCGCGCATCGCGCCCGACGTTCGGCTGCCGGACGCCCTCGCGGCGCGCCCCGAGCCTTCGCCAGACAGCGCCGCCGTGGAAGCGGTGCGCGGTCACCTCGACGGCCTCGGTCCCTCGACGCTCGAAGAGCTCGCCGCCGCTACGGCGCTGCGTGCCGGGCAGGTCGAGGTGGCGCTGGCGCGCCTCGAGTCCGAGGGCTTCCTGCTGCGCGGCCGCTTCGACGCGGAGCGCCGCCCCGAAGGCACCGAGGAGTACTGCGCGCGGCGGCTGCTCGCGCGTATCCACCTCTACACCCAAGAGCGTCTGCGCAGGGAGATCGAGCCGGTCACGGCCCAGGATCTCATGCGCTTCCTGCTGCGCTGGCACCACGTGGCGCCCGGGACCCAGCGGGAGGGCCGGCGCGGCGCGCTGTCGGTCGTCGAGCAGCTCCAGGGCTTCGAGCTGGCCGCCGGCGCCTGGGAGGCGTCGGTGCTGCCGGCGCGCGTGGCCGCCTACCGGCCGGGCTGGCTCGACGACCTCTGCCTCTCGGGCGAGGTCGTGTGGGGACGCGTCGGCGTGCGGGCGACGGCGAACGGGGACGCCGGAGACGCTCCGCCCGGCCGCGGCGGCGCCGTCCCCTCGCGCGCGACGCCGCTCACGCTGGCCCTGCGCGGAGATCTGCCCTGGCTCCTGGCCGCCGCCCGCGGCGATCAGCACCCGGCGCTTCCCGGAGAGGGCCCGGCCCGCGATCTGCTCGAGTGCCTGAAGCGCCGCGGCGCGCTCTTCCACACGGAGCTGGTGGCCGCCACGAATCGCCTCCCGATCCAGGTGGAAGAGGGGCTCTGGGATCTCGTCGCGCGCGGGCTCGTAGCGGCCGACGGCTTCCAGTCGCTGCGCTCGCTCCTGGGCTCGCGGGAGCGCGCCGCTCGTGAGCGGGGCCGGTCGCCGAGCGGTCGCCGGCTGCGTCGTGGCGCGCGCGGCCGCGTCGGCGCCGAGGGGCGCTGGGCGTTGCTGCCGCCGCCGGATCCCGGGGAGGATCGCGACGCGCTGACGCAGGCCGTGGCCGAGCAGCTGCTTGCGCGCTGGGGCGTCGTCTTCCGCGACCTCCTCACGCGCGAGAGCCTCGCCGTCTCCTGGCGCGAGCTGCTCTACGCGCTGCGCCGCCTCGAGGCGCGCGGCGCGATCCGCGGCGGCCGCTTCGTGACGGGCTTCGTCGGCGAGCAGTACGCGCTGCCCGGGGCCGTGGACGCGCTGCGCCGCACGCGCCGCCTGGCGCGCAGCGGCGAGATCGTGCGTCTCTCGGCGGCCGATCCCCTCAACCTGGTCGGCATCGTGACGCCGGGGCCGCGCATTCCCGCGGTGCGCACCCAGCATGTCGTCTTCCGCGACGGCGCCCCGGTGAGCCGCGCCGGCGATCCGATCGCTGCGGCGCTCAGCGCGCGCCGTCCCCGCTGACCCCCGACCCGGAAGGACCATGCCGCACGCGAAGACCGCATTCATTTGCCTCGGAACCATGGGCTACCCGATGGCCGGACACCTCGCCCGGGCCGGTCATGAGGTCGCCGTCTACAACCGCACGCCGGCCCGCGCCCAGCGCTGGATCCGCGAGCACGGAGGCCGCGCCTGCGAGACGCCCGCCGCCGCCGCCGCGGACGCCGCCTTCGTCTTCGCCTGCACGGGCACCGACGACGACCTGCGCCACATCACGACGGGGGAGGGCGGGGCCTTCGCCGGGATGCAGCCGGGCGCGATCTTCGTCGATCACACCACCGTATCTCCCACGCTCACCCGCGAGCTCGCCGCGGCGGCCGAATCGCGGGGCCTCGGCTACCTGGACGCGCCGGTCTCCGGCGGTCAGAGCGGCGCCGAGCAGGGCGCGCTCACCATCATGGCGGGGGGGACGGAGGCGGCCTACGCGGCGGTTCGACCGCTGCTCGACGGCTATGCGAAGAAGACACTCCTCATGGGGCCTACTGGGTCGGGGCAGCTCACCAAGCTGGTGAACCAGATCTGCATCGCCGGCCTCGTGCAGGCGCTCTCGGAGGGCCTGCACTTCGCGCAGCGCGCAGGCCTCGACGCCCGCCGAGCGGTGGAGGTGATCTCGCAGGGCGCCGCGCAGTCCTGGCAGATGGACCACCGGGCCGAGACGATGCTCGCCGGAGAGTTCGACTTCGGCTTCGCCGTCGACTGGATGCGCAAGGACCTCGGCATCGCCCTCGACGAGGCGCGCCGCTGCGGCGCCGCGCTCCCGGTGACCGATCTCGTCGACCGCTTCTACGCCGAGGTCCAGGCGGCCGGCGGCAGCCGCTGGGACACCTCGAGCCTCATCACGCGCCTGGGCTAGCGGCCGGCGCTTCAGCGCGCGACGTCGTCGAGCGGGCTTCGCACGCCCCGGCCTCCCCGGTTCAGCACGTGGGTGTAGATCATCGTCGTGCTCACGTTGCGGTGGCCGAGCAGCTCCTGGACGGTGCGGATGTCGCAGCCGCGCTCGAGCAGGTGCGTCGCGAAGCTGTGCCGCAGGGTGTGGCAGCTCGCGGGCTTCGCGATGCCGGCGCGCCGAACGGCTCGCTTGACGGCTCGTTGCACGGCCGATTCGTGCAGGTGGTGCCGGATCTCCTCCCCCGAACGCGGATCGCGCAGCCGGCGGCGGGCGGGAAACACGAACTGCCACCCCCACTCCCGCCGCGCCTCGGGGTACTTGCGCTGGAGGAGCGAGTCCGATTGGTTCTAAAGCGCCGTCATGGCATTTCGGAGAAGAGGATGTTCGGCGGCGTTGCCTTCCTCGTCCGAGGCAACATGTGCTGCGGCGTGGTCGGAAACGATCTGATGGTCCGAGTTGGCGCGGACGGCTACAAAGACGCTCTTGCTCGTCCCCACGTGCGAGAAATGGACTTCACAGGCCGCCCTCTCAAGGGCATGGTCTACGTAAGTGCCATCGGAGTTCGCACGGCCAAGCAGCTCCAGTCCTGGGTCGACCGCGGCGCTCAGTTCGCTAAGTCGCTGCCGGCCAAATAGCCATCGCGGCGAGGCCTGCTGCCTAACAAGGCGCTGCAGCTGACCGGGCCACAGCGCGTTCCAATCGACCTTTGGTAGTGTTTGGCATTGAAACTTGGGCGCTTCGGGCCGCCATCGGCGGCGGGCCCGGCAGCTGAGCGCCATATCCGTTAGACAGCCCGATGAGGGTACCCTGTTGGCCGAAATCAGTGCGATCGATTCTCCGAGTGACCTCGTTGATCTCGTGCGATATCAAGACGGCGCCGTCGTCAGTCGCGTGCTGGCCAAAGACTCCTCCGGTACCGTCACGGCCTTCGCCTTTGATGCGGGACAGGGGCTCAGCGAACATGAGACGCCGTTTAACGCGCTGCTCTACCTCTTTGACGGCACCGCTACGATCAGCATCGCTGGCACCTCCCATCGGCTTACCTGCGGCCAGATCATTCGTCTCCCGGCGCGTGTCCCGCACGCTCTCGAGGCCGTCGATCGCTTCAAGATGCTTCTCGTGATGCTCCGCTCCACGTAGGTCGCCGCGGGCTGTCTAACAAGGCGCTGCAGCTGACCGGGCCACGCCAAACCGTAATCGATTCGTGGTACCGTTTGGCATCGAAACTTGGGCGCTTCGGGCGGGGCCGGTCAGCGGGCCCGGCAGCTGAGCGCCATATCCGTTAGACGGCTGCATGCGATACTGCCACGCGTGCGACGCACAATTCCCGGATGAGCACGCCACGTGTCTCCACTGCGGCCGTCGCCTTCGGCGCGAGCGGCCGGCCCAATCCGGTGCCCAGCCTGCTGTCGCGGTGCCGGATGCCCTTCGCCTGCTCGCCCGCCGACAACCGCAGAAGGCGGTTTCGCTACTCGAGGCTCTTTCAGCGGCTGAGATCGAGTTCACCGTTGTCGCCGAGGGCGGCACCAGTCACGTCGACGTCGCACGGGGAAGCTACGGCCGCCACGCTGCTATCGAAGTCTACGTAGATGCGGAGCAGCTCGCTCAAGCGGAAGACGTCCTTCGAGAAGAGTTAGCTCACCTTACAGAGGGACTTCCGGAGCCCGTCGAGTGTGAGCCCGGTCATTGCCCGGCATGCGGTTCCCACGTGTCCGAGCTTGCGCCGGAGTGCCCCGACTGTGGACTTGTGTTCTCCAAGTAGCTGGCTGCGGTGGGCAGCCGCCTAACAAGGCGCTGCAGCTGACGTGGCACAGCGCGTTCAAATCGAGGTCTGGTAGCATTCTGGCGTCAACCTTGGGTGCCTCAGCGACCGTCGGCGGCCTGTGCCACGCAGCTGAGCGCCATATCCGTTAGGCGGCGAGGCGAGCATGGGGCAGCTCTCCGTCGAGAGTGTTCGAATTGACGAGGACGGTCGACTCCTCGTCGTCCCACACCTTCCGCCCGACCGGGACTTCGCGTTCATATATCGTGCGGCACGGGGTGCTCGATGGGACCAAGCCGAACGTACTCTCTACATGCCCGCGCCCAAGAGCAGTTCGTACTTCGATTGCTTCCAGCACATCGCTGAGGCGGCAGCAGACGAGTACGGCGAGCTCCTAGTCGTTTCTGAGCGAACCCAGTTCGCCAATGTTCCCGATTCTCTGGAAGAGGAGATTCGCGAGTGGCGCCCGTCTCGCCGCCTAACAAGGCGCTGCAGCTGACCGGGCCACGCCTCGCCGTGATCGATCCGTGTTACCGTCTGGCGTCGAACCTTGGACGCGTCGAGCGAGCCGCGGCGGCGGGCCCGGCAGCTGAGCGCCCGGTCCGTTAGGCGGCGCGAACGCGCATGAGTCTCTTCGAATACATCAGCGTCATGGTCTCGGTTGTCCTCGCGTTGGGTATCGCGCAGATCCTCACGGGCATCGGCGCATTCTTGAGCGCTCGCGACCGACATCGTGCGTACTGGCTCCACAGCGTTTGGTTGACATTCCTGGCCCTCCTACACGTCTACATGTGGTGGTATTTCTGGGATCTCCGCTCGAATCCGCCGGACACAAGCCCGGCGTTTATCTTCACGCTACTCGGGCCCGCGTTGATCTACCTACCAACCTATGTGCTCCTCGAGGGCCGCTTTCCCTCGAACGCGAAGGAACACTTCGACCGCGTGAGGCGACCATTCTTTGCCCTGATCATTGCTGGAACGACCTACCAGATCCTCAATCAGCTCCTCAATCCGTGGGTGCTGGGCTACTCTGTGCCTGTTGTATTCAAAGTCGGGACCGTCCTGCAGGTTGGCGCCGCAACGGCAGGTTTCTTCACCTCGGATCGCCGGGTCCACGGGGCCATCGCTCTCTACTTCCTCATGGCGATGGTCTGGGCCCTGACGGTCCGCTTTGAGCTTGATGCATTGGCGCCCAAGTAGGCGCGCCGTCTAACAAGGCGCTGCAGCTGACCGGCCACAGCGAGTTTCAACCGATCTTGGTAGCCTCGGAGCATTGGTCTTTGAGTGCTTGGGCCACGGCCTGCGGCGGGCCCGGCAGCTGAGCGCCCGGTCCGTTAGGCCGCAGGGTGGGACTTTGATTCGGGCCACCG
>JAOTUO010000433.1 GCA_029863845.1 Myxococcales bacterium | reverse complement strand
GGGGAGAGTAGCACTGTCACTATATTATGCGAGTCTCTCTAGCCGCAGCCCCGGGGCCGGGCCGCGTCCGCGCGCCTCGCTCGGCTACCCTGGGTCGGTGGCGATCCGCGCGCTCAGCCTCGACCTCTTCGACACGCTGGTCGACCTCCACCTCGGCTCCGGCGCCGCCGTCCGCTCGTCGGCCCGCTCGCTCCACGCCGCCGTGGCCGCGCACTGCGACGTCGAGTTCGAGACCTTCGTCGAGGCGCTGCGCGCGGTCGACCGCGGCTGGTGCGCAACGCGCTACGCCGATGGGCTGGAGGTCGCTACGGAGGACCGCTTCGCGCGCCTGGCCGAGCGGCTCGGGATCGATCAGCCCGACCTCGCGGCGATCCTGACGAGCGTCCACATGGATGTGATCCGTTCGTGTGTCGTCGTGCCGGAGCACCACGTCGGCCTCCTGCGCGAACTGCGGGAACGGGTACGGATCGGCCTCTGCTCCAACTTCTCGCACGCGCCCACCGCTCATCGCATCCTCGCGGAAACCAAGCTGCTCGCGCCCTTGGACTCGATCGCCATCTCGGTGGAAGTGGGCGTCCGCAAGCCGCGCCGCGAGATCTTCGACGCCGTCCTCGCGGGACTCGACGCAGCGCCGGGCGAGACGCTCCACGTCGGTGACAATCTGCACGCCGACGTCGCCGGCGCGGCCGCTCTCGGTATGCGCACGGCCTGGATCACCCGCCGCGTCAGCGATCCCGCGTCCGCACTGGCCGGCTTCGAGGGACCGCGACCCGATTTCATCGTCGCCGACCTCAGCGAGCTGCTGCCGCTGGTCGGCGCGCCCGCGCCGTAGCGGAGCGCCGTGGGAGACGCTGCAGCCGACGGGCACCCCTGGCGCCGCGCCCGCCGGACGGGGTAAAACACGCGGGCGAGGGAGGTCGAGCCACGTGTCGCGACCGATGCTCCGGGCCTTCGCGACCTGCGCCGTCGCCTATCTGGCGGCCGGCGCAGTCGCCGTCGGCTTCGGGGCTGCGATCGGCTGGGAGCATCCGATCGCCGTCGCCGCGGGCGCCGACGTCGCGGCAACACTGGTCGTGTTCGGGTTCAGCCGGGCCTACGACAACTCGAGCTTCTACGACCCCTACTGGAGCGTGGCGCCGATTCCGATCGCCCTGTACTGGATGCTCGTTCCGGAAACGCCCGCCGTGAGCGTCGGTCGGCAGACCCTCGCCGTGGCGCTGGTTTCGCTGTGGGGCGTGCGCCTGACCTTCAACTGGGCCCGGGGTTGGGAGGGACTCGGTCACGAGGACTGGCGCTACGTCGACCTCCGGCAGCAGCACGGCCGGGCCTACTGGTGGGTGAGCGCGTTCGGCCTGCACCTGATGCCGACGCTCATCGTCTTCGTCGGCTGCCTGTCGCTGTATCCGGCTCTCGCGCGCGGGACCGCGCCCCTCGGACCCCTGGACGCGCTCGCCGTGCTGGTGACCGGCGGCGCGATCTGGATCGAGGCCCGGGCCGACAAGCAGCTTCGGGGCTTCGTCGCCAGCAACCGGACGCCGGGCGCCATCCTCTCCAACGGGCTGTGGTCGCTGTGCCGGCACCCGAACTACTTCGGCGAGATGGGCTTCTGGTGGGGCCTCTACCTGTTCGCGTTGGCCGCCGACCCCTCCTGGTGGTGGACCTTCGTCGGCCCGCTCGCCATCACGCTGATGTTCCGCTTCATCAGCCTTCCCCTGATCGAAGATCGGATGCTCGCGCGCCGGCCCCAGTTCGCTGCCCACGCGGAGCGCACCCCGATGGTGGTCCCGTGGTTTCCCCGCTAGCCCGGGCCGGCCGTCGTCGCGAGCAACCGGCTTGAAGATCGGACTCGTCGGCTTTCCGGGCTCCGGCAAGAGCACGGTGTTCGGGGCACTGACGGGTCTCGCGGTCCGCACCGGCTACGGCGCGAGCAAGTCCAACGTCGGCGTGGTCAAGGTTCCGGACCCCCGCGTCGACGCGCTGGCTGCGCTCTACAACCCGAAGAAGACGACCTACGCGGAGATCGCCTTCACCGATCTCGGCGGCAGCCACGGACCCGGCCTCGACCGCGGCGCGCTCAACGCCATGCGTGAGGTGGACGCGCTCTGCCAGGTCGTGCGCGGCTTCGCCGACGACGCCGGCGAACCGGCCGACCCCGTGCGCGAGATCATCGACCTCGAGACGGAAACGCTCCTGGCCGACCTCGAGATCGCCGAGAACCGGGTCGCACGGCTGGAGAAGGATCGCAGCAATCCCCGCGACCTCGAGCTGCTGAAGCGGATCTGCGCCGCGCTGGAGGACGAGCAACCGCTGCGCCGCCTCGAGTTCGCTGCGGAGGAGCGCAAGCGCCTCTCCGGCTACGCCTTCCTGACCCGCAAGCCCCTGCTCCTGGTGCTGAACGTGTCCGAGG
>JAOTUO010000432.1 GCA_029863845.1 Myxococcales bacterium | reverse complement strand
CTTCAGCTGGGATCGGACGGCCACCCGGCTTCTCGCCCTGTTCGACGAGGTCGGGCGGGAGCGGGCCTTTGCCCCGCGCCGAACGCCGGTGGGGGCAGCGAGCGCGACGAGGCCGCTGGCGCCCGCCGACGCCTTCGCGCTGCGCCGTCGCGCGGCGTGAAACGGCGGCGACGCCCCCGGGACGCCGTCACGTCGCTATTTCCACCCGGTTCGGTAGGCTTTCGAGGGGAGACGATCGGCAAGCATGCTGAAGCAAGCCTGGCACATGCTGCAGAACTTCCGGGAGCCGACGGCGCCGCTGACGGTCGCTCTCGACATCACGTCGCGCTGCAATTCCCGCTGTGTCTACTGCGAGGTCTGGAAGAAGAAGGATTTCTCCGCGGATCTGACGCCGGAGGATGTCGCTCGCATCGTCGACCAGAGCGAGGCGGCGGGCGTTCGCAACATCATCCTCAGCGGGGGCGAGGCGACCGTCTACGGCGACCTGTTCCGGCTGCTGCGCGATCTGAAAGCGCGCCGGTTTCACGTGACGCTGCTGACCAACGCCCTGCTGTTCAAGCCCGGCGTCAGCCAGGAGAAGGTCGACATCCTCAATGAGTGTGTCGACAGCATCCAGTTCTCCCTCGATTCCACGGACGCCAAGCAGTACGAGGAGTTGCGCGGCGTTCCCGGGGTGGACCGGGTCGCCCGTGCGCTCCAGCTCATCCACGGGCCCACGCGCGCGCTGTCCTGCGTCGTCAGCAGCGAGAACCTCGCGGAGATCGATGCGATCGTGCGCTTCGGCGCCGAGCATCGGGCCGACTACGTCGGCTTCCAGCCGCTCAACGTGGCGACCGTCTTCTTCGACATCCCCGCGCTGGAAGGCAAGGACCAGTACCTGGTGCCGCAGGAGAAGTTCGCTCCGATGCGCGCGGCCCTGAAGGACGGAATCCGGCTCGCCCGGGAGCTGGGCGTCGATACCAACCTGGCGCAGCTGGACACCTGGATCGAACCCTTCTTCCGGTACTCCCAGGTGGAGGGGGAGGACTACTTCTTCAACCACGTCCCCGGTCTCAAGAAGTTCAAGTGCATCTACCCCTCCCAGTCGATCTACATCAACGCCGAAGGCGAGATGACGCCGTGTCGGCTGCTGCCGAGCGTGGGGAACATCAAGGGCAAGGACTTCATCGAGGAGTGGCGGACGAACCGCGAAATGAACGAGATCCGCGACAATCTGAAGCAGGGCATCTACTACGAGGAATGCAAGACCTGCTACTGCCAGTTCCCGCCGAACCTGATCTACAGCCTGATCCGCGATCCCATCAGCAACTACCAGCTTCTCCGGCACATCCTTCCCGACGCCATCTGGCGCGCGCGCAAGTTCGCCTGAGATTCGCCGCCCGCCTTTCCGGGGCGCTATGCTGCGCGCCGCCGTGGGAGAGCGCCGGATTCTCATCAACGCACTGTCGTGGTCCATCGGCGGCGGAAACACCTACTCGCTCAACCTGATCCGGGAGCTGAGCCGAGACCCCCGTGGGTTCCGCTTCACCGTGCTCGGGGCGCAGGGCCGATTCTCGGAGGACGAGGCCGGCGGGCTGGACGTTGCGACGGTCCGGCTCCCGGCGGGCCGGGCGCAGGAGTCGACGCTCCTCCGCGTGGCCTACGAGGAGACGCTGCTGCCGCTGCGGGCGCGGCGCTTCGACCTGCTCTACTGCATGGCCGACCTGGCTCCGGCGTTCCGGAGCACGCCCACGGTCGTGCACCTGCGGAACCTCCACATCTACGACCGGCGCTTCATCGACACGCTACGGATGAAGGCGCTCGGAGGCCTGGTGCACCTCGGCCTCCGGGGGGCCCGCCGGATCGTGTTCCCGTCCCAGGCGGCAGCCGACCACATCGCGCCGGCGCTCTCCGTTCCCGCCGATCGGATCGCCGTCGTGCCCCACGGCGTGTCATCCGAGTTCCTCGATGCGGAGGCGAGCGTTCGCCCCGCGGCCCCCTACCTGTTCCTGCCCGCGCTGCTCGAGCCCCACAAGAACGTGGCGGTGCTCATCGAAGGCCTTCGTCACGTGAGCGATCCGAAGCTCGAGGTCTGGATCGCCGGGCACGAGTCGATCGATCCCGAATACGTGAGGGGGCTGCGCGGACTCGCGGACGAGATCGGGCTGGGACCGCGCGTGCGATTCCTCGGCCCCGTTCCCTATCGCGAGATCTTTGCGTACTACCGCGGCGCCGTCGCCCTCGTGTTTCCGTCGCTCCTCGAGACATTCGGGCATCCGCTCCTCGAGGCGATGCTGGCCGGGACGCCGATCGTCGCATCCGACATTCCGACGTGCCGCGAGGTCGCGGCGGATGTCGCGCTCTATTTCGACCCGCACGATCCGGTCGCCCTGGCGGCGGCCGTGGAGCGGATCCGATCGCAGCCCGACGAAACGCGCG
>JAOTUO010000134.1 GCA_029863845.1 Myxococcales bacterium | reverse complement strand
CCACGTCGGTCACCTGGGAGGCGTCATCGTGGGCTGGCTCTACATGCGCCGCCAGGGAGAGACGGGGGGGCTCTTCACCGTGGGCCAGCTTCGAAACCGCTGGCGGCGCTACAAGATGCGCCGGCGCCTGCGGGCGGTCCGCTACGAGGAGTACACGCGGCGGAAGCGGCACGACGACGACCAGACCCTTCACTGAAGCCATGACGACCGACGCGGCGGCGACGAATCAAGCGATGGACGAGGCCCTCGACGCAGCGATCGCGCAAGCAGCGCAGATCCTGGCCTCGGCCCGCCACACCGTGGCCCTCACCGGCGCCGGGCTCTCCGTCGAGAGCGGCATCCCTCATTTCCGCGGCAAGGGCGGCCTGTGGACGAAGCACGGCGAGCCACCTCTCGACGGCTTCCAGCGCTTCCTGCGCGACCCATGCAAGGCGTGGCAGGAGCGTCTCTCTCCCAGCGAGCCGTGGCTGGTCGCGCTCGTCGAGGCGCTGTCGCGGGCCAGGCCCAACGCCGGCCATCGGGCCCTCGCAGAGCTCGAACGCCTGGGCTGCTGCGACTGCGTCATCACCCAGAACATCGACGACCTCCACCGCCAGGCCGGCACCCAGCGCCTGCTCGAGATCCACGGCAACCACCGGCTGCTCCGCTGCCTCGACTGCGTCACGCGCTTCGCGCCCGAAGAGGTCGCCGTCGACCCCGAAAAGCTTCCGCCGCAGTGCCCGCGCTGCGGCGGCGTGGTGAAGGGCGACACGGTGCAGTTCGGCGAGCCGATTCCGCCGGACGTGCTGCGCGGCTGCACCGAGGAGACGGCCCGCGCCGACTGCATGCTGGTGGCCGGAACCTCGGCGACGGTGTACCCGGCCGCGGAGTTCCCCTTCGAGGTGCTGCGCGGCGGCGGCAGCGTGATCGAGGTCAACCCCGAGCCCACGGAGCTCACGGGCGTGGCGACCCTCTCGCTGCAGGGTCCCGGCGGCGCCGTGCTGGAGCGGCTGCTGCAGCAGGTGACCGAGCTGCGGGCGGAGCGGGCGTCGTGAAGCCGGGGCAAATCGCGCGGGACGAGTGGACGCGCCTGCACCGGAGCGGATTCGGACGCTTCCTGCGCAGCCTGCTCGCGGGCATACCCTGGAGCGAGCACGCCGAGGAAGACGTGGTGCTCCACCTCACGCTCCCGCCCGGCGGGCAGACCCTGCGCCTGCACAACGCGAACGGGCGGACGCGCATCGTGGGCGCCGACCGCAGCGACATCGAGGTGCGTGCGAGGAAGAAGGCACGGGCCGAGTCCGCCGAGGCGGCCAAGCGCTTGCTCGAGACGATCCGCATCGTGGCGGACGAGGTCGGTGACGCGCTGGAGCTGGAGGTCGAGGTCCCCCGCAAGTGGAACCGGCGCGGCTACGCCAACCTCGAGGTGAGCGTGCCCCGGAGCCTGAGCCTCCAGGTCTCGGCCTCGAACGGCAAGGTCGCCATCGAGGGCGTGCGCGCTGCCGTTCGCGCCCACTCGAGCAACGGCTCCGTCAGCATCGTCGACGTGATCGGAGACATCGAGATCGGCACGTCGAACGCCATGGTCTGCTGCTCGTGCACCCGAGGCCGCCTGATCGCCCGCTCCAGCAACGGCAAGATCGAATTGGACAAGCACTGCGGATCCGTCGACGCCTCGACGTCGAACGGTCTGATTCGAGCCACGCTCGAGGAAGTGAGCAAGGGCGGCATCCAGCTGGCCACGAGCAACGGCCGTATCGTTCTCGAGCTGCCCGATGAGGTGGACGCCGACGTGGACATCCGTGTCGACAACGGCGTGATCCGCAACGACCGTCTGCTCTGCCAGTGCTTTCGCGAGACCCCCGGCCAGATCCGCGGGCGCCTGGGAAGCGGCGGGCCCCTCATCAAGCTGCGCACCTCGAACGGTGTGATCGCGCTGCGCTGATCGCGGGCCGGCCGGCCGACGCCGCGCTCAGCGATTGCCGACGCGCCGGCGCAGCTCGACCTCGTCGTGCAGGAACACCACGCCGGAGGGCTCGATCTCGCTCACGACGAGCGGTCCCACCGCGTCGCCTTCGTGGAGAAGCAGGGGCGCGGGACGCCCCTCCACCTCGACCTCGGCCATTCTTCGCTCGGCCGTCGGATGCCAGACGGTCCGGACGACCACGACCGAGGGAACGAAGGTGCGCGCCAGCTTGCTCGGGGCCGACGGCGGCGGTCGGGATCGATCGGACCCCGCTGCGATGGCGTCGCGTCGCGCCGGCGACGGGTCGGGAAGAGGAGCCGGCGCCCGGAAGGCTTCGGGGGCCGGGGCTACGACCGCCGCGACCCGCGCCTCCCGCGGGCCGGGCGGCGGTGCGACGCTTTCGACGACCTCGACGCGCGAGGCGAGCGCCGCGGGCGAGAGGTCCGAAGTCCCCTCGGCTCCCGTCGGGGTCGTCGAGGCCGGCGGCACGGGCGGCGGGTCGGCGGCCCGGGCGACGCTTCGCGGCGGCTCCTGGACTGCCGCCGGCAACGCCGCCACGGCCTCCCCGTCGGCGGGTCCGGCCTCCTCGCCTAGCCGTGCGGCGAGGCGGCCGTCGAGCTGCGGCCAGAGCAAAAAGGCCGCGGCCCCGATCGCGACGCCGGCGCAGACGGCGAGGCCGGCCGCGAGCCGGCCGAGGCCACGCCGGGTCGCCGGCCGCGTCGCCACCTGCTCGCGAAGCGGCCGCGGTGCCTGGAGGGCCTTCTCCTCCTCCAGCCGCCGCAGGGCTTTGAGGATGGTGCTCAACCGGGCTCTCCCTCGACCGGCGGCGGCGACTCGGGGACCTGCAGCTCCGACTCGGAGGGCCGCGGCGCCGCCGCGGCGCCTACCGGCGGTGTCGCAACCGTCGAGGCCGCCGTCGTCGCGGACCCGCTGGGGACGAGCTGATGCCAGACGATGAGAAGGACAGCCAGGATGATCGCACCGGCCACGACGCCTCGGCGACCGATGGCGCGCCGGGACCGGCCGCGGCGGTGGGCGCCAAGGATCTCCTGGGCCGCAAGACTCACCAGGTCGGGACCCACCCGGTGGGCGCCGGCCGCGAAGCCGGCGAGCAGCGCGCGATCGCAGAGGAGATTCACCAGCCGGGGAATGCCGCGCGTGCGTCGGTGCACCTCCCGGAACGCCGTGCTGCTGAACAGATCGCACTCGGCCCCGCGCGCGATCCGGAGCCGGTGCCGGACGTACTCGCGCGTCTCGGGCGTCGACATCGGGCCGAGTCCCCAGCGCACGCCGATGCGCTGGCTAAGCTGCCGCAGCTCCCGGGAATCGAGCGTGTCGTCGAGCTCGGGCTGCCCGAAGAGCAGGATCTGGATCAGCTTCGCGGTCGCGGTCTCGAGATTCGAGAGCAGCCGCACTTCTTCGAGCGTGTCGCGCGAGAGGTTCTGCGCCTCGTCGATGATCAGGAGCACGCGCCGGTCGTCGCGCTTCATCTCGAGCAGGAACTCGTTGAGCTGATCGTTCAGATCCTGTCGCGTGCGCCCCTCGGTGAGAAGTCCGAACTCGGTGTTGACCGCGCGCAGCAGCTCTTCGCCCGAGGACGGCGGGTTGAAGATGAAGGCCACCTCGGTGTCGGGGCCGAGTCGCCGGAGCAGGGTGCGGCAGAGGGTCGTCTTCCCGGTTCCCACCTCGCCGGTCACCGCGATGAAGCCCTCGCCCTGGTCGATTCCGTAGAGCACGTGCGCCAGGGCCTCGCGGTGCGAGGCGGAGAGGAACAGGTACCCGGGATCCGGGGTCAGAGAGAAAGGCTTCTCGCTCAGGCCGTAGAACGCGGTATACATGTTCAGGAAACCGCCGGGCGAAGTCTAACCCATTGATTCAGAAACCCGATCCCCGGCAATCCCGGTCCGGCACGGTGGTCGGCGCCGACGTGGGCGCAACCCTCGTGAAGCTCGTCCTCCGCACGGACGACGGCCCGACGGACTTGCGGGTCGCTCCCGCCGATGCCATCGAGCGAGTAGCCCGGGAGGTCGCCTCCTCCCGACCGGCGCGGGTGGGGCTCACCGGAGGCGGCGCCCCGGCGCTCGCCCGCCTGTTGAACTTCGACACCACCCGGGCCGACGAGTTCGACGCCTGGCGCGTGGGAGCCGGCGAGATGCTGCGACGGGAGCGGGCCGACCCGATCGACCGCTACCTGCTCGTCTCCCTGGGCACGGGGACCTCCGCGATGCTCGTGGACGGGCGCAGCGTCACGCGGGTCGGCGGTACGGCCCTGGGAGGCGGCACGGTGGTCGGTCTGGGGGCCGCCCTGATCGGGACGGCGAGCTTCGACGAGATCGTCGCTCTCGCCCGGCAGGGCGATCGCCGGAACGTGGACCTGCTCGTCTCGGACATCTACCGCAACGGCGAGAGCCCTCTTCCCGGCGCGCTCAACGCCTCCTCGTTCGCGAAGCTGGCGCGCCGGATCCACGAGGGTCCCGCTGCGCCCCGCGATCTCGCCCACGCGATCATGGGTCTCGTCGGCGAGAACGTGGGCCTGATCTGCAGCGGCCTCGCCGCCGCGGCCCGCGTCACCCCCATCGTCTTCGGCGGCACCACCCTGCGCGGGAACACATCGCTGGTCCAGATTCTACGCGTCCTGAGCGCCACGACGGGACACGAGGCGATCTTCCTGGAGAACGGCGAGTTCGCGGGCGCGCTCGGCGCGCTCACGCTCGCGGTCGGACGAGGCGGCTCCGACTAGGCACCGGGGTTGGCGCCCTTCCCGGGCTGGCGGAGCGCCGGCTCCGTGGCTTCGTCTTCGGAGCGCGTGAGGCCGCGGAGCGCTCTTTGGGTGCGCGCGATCGCGGCGCGCTGGACGCGCAGCTCCTCAGTCTGTGCGGCTACCTGCCGTTCGAGGCGCTCGCGTGCCGCGTTCGACTCGTCGAGGCGGCTCTCGAGAAGCGCCATCCGCCGCTGCATGTCCTGGACGATCTGCATCAGTTCCGTCTCCTCGTCGCCTGAGAACTTCGGCGGAGACTGGGCGTCGCCGCGCTGAATCGGCATGTCCTGGGTTTCGCTGTGCATCGCGCCTCCCCTCCGCTCGGATCCTCCAGACGTCCCGGGCTTGTCCGGAGCGGCGTCAGCGCCCACTCCGCGTGCAGTCGTCTCGGGGGGGATATCGTCCACGGCCGCGCTCTCGGCGGTGCCCATCGGCCCCGTCACGAAACCGCCGTCGTCGGCGGATTCCATTCCGAACGGGGTCACGTCGACGTCGCTCGGGAGCGAGCGGCGGCGCACGAGGACGGCGGCGACGGCGAGAAGCAGGAGCAGCCCGGCGAGGGCGGCGCGCATCGGTGTGATCCCGAAGGGCAGCTCGAAGCCGCCTCCCTCCTCCTCGGGGGCCGGCTCCGGCATCCACGCGGGGGCGGGAGGGGCGGGGGTGGGCGTCACCACCTCTGCGGCTTCCGGCTCGGGAATCGCGGTCGCGATCGGCGCTTCGTCGATGCGATCCGCTTCAGCGTCGGGGAATCCGGCATCGCCCGCCTCATGCGGCGCAACCTCGAGATCGTCCGGCAGGGCCTCGGCAAAGATCTCCGGCTCGTCGAGCGGCGGCTCTTCCGGCGCGGGCTCCGCCGGAGGCTCGGGCAGCTCGGCCGGCATCTCGACGATCGGCTCCGGCTCGGGCTCTGGCTCGGGCTCGGGCTCGGGAATCACGTCGGCAACGATCTCGGGCACGGGAGCCAGCGCCTCGGCGGGGGGCTTGCGCGTCGCAGCCGGGGTGGTCGTCACGGGCATCTCGCTCTCCGGCACCATCACGTCGAGCACGATGCGCGGCGGTGCGGTGAGGATCATCTCGCGGATAGCCAGCTTTCCCTTTTTGAGCCGAATGCGGGCGACGGCGCGGCCCCGGCTCTCCTCGACGGAGACGACGTCGACGAGCGGGCTGCGCGACCGAATGCTGCGGCCTCGCGAGGACGCGTCGATCGTCACGACCAGCTCGCCCGATCCATCGGGCAGGGTCTGGCGCTCGACGCGGTAGCCCGACGACCGATCCATCTCGAAGACGACGCGGGTGAACTCGGGATGGGGGCCGATGCGAACCTGGACGATCGTCGCGGAATACGCCGGCAGGGAGTAAGCGCACGTCGCGAGCAACACCGACATCAGCGCCCGTCGAAGCACGCGACCCGTCATCTTCTCAGCGATCCAACCGCGTCGGACCCGCATCGCCATTGTCCGGACTCCGGTCTTCCCCGGCGCGCTGATCGGGTTCATTCGAAGAGCCGACCCTTCGCGCGGCGAAGTTGCGTCTCCCTTTTCGGGCAGAACACGTCGACGCTTGAATGATCATAAGGAGATGTGTTGAATTCACCCCACTTTCTGGGGGCGAATCCGAGTCCGATTCTCCTCAGGGGGCCAGCAGCGGGCGCAGCCTCTCGATCGCCTGCTTGATGCGCGGACCGTACCATGACACCAGGGTGCCGTCGATCCGATGAATCCGCCCGGCGCGGGCCGCGGGCACGTCGAGCGCGCCCAGCTCCAAGGCGTCCCGGGGACCGAACGCATAGGGCTCGTCCGGGAGCAGGATGACCTCCGGCGCCGCCGCGACGATCTCCGCGTGCTTCACGATCGGGTAGCGACGATCGTCCCTGTACGCGAACACGTTCGCACCTCCGCAGAGACCGAGCAGATCGTCGGCGTAGGTGTTCCCGCCCACCGCCATCCACGGGTCCTTCCAGATCGGGCAGAAGACCGGGGTGGCCGGCGCGTGCGAGGCGGACTCGGCCTCAGCCACGCTGGCCAGCACCGGCACCACCACGTTCGCGAACGCTTCGGGCGAGGCGCCCAGCTCGGCGACCTCGCGCAGCAGCTCCGCCCCTTCCCGGACCGTGCGCGGATAGGTCACCCACACCGGGACGCCGGCGGCCCGGATCCGCTCGACGTCGCGCCGGCGGTTCTCCTCGCGGTTCGCGATCACCAGATCGGGCCGCTGGGCGAGGATCGCGGCGATGTCCGGATTCTTCGTCCCGCCCACCTTCGGTAGCGCCGCCACGGCCTCCGCGGGGTGAACACACCATTCGGTGACCGCAACGACCCTGTCTCCGAGACCCAGGCTGAACAGCGCCTCGGTCAGGCTCGGCACCAGGGAAACGATCCGCTCCCCCGTGCGGGAAGGCCTCACGGCTCGAACACGACCTCGAGGACGCCCCGCTCGAGGCGCGCCGCCGCCACGGCGCGGCCCGCCACCGATGCGGGCAACGCGACGCGCCGCCGGGCGTCGCGGACGCTCACCCACAGCTCGTCGCCGTGCACGAGGACGTCGACCTCGTCCCGCGTCGCGTGGGGCAGGTCGATCTCCAGCCGCGTGCGGCCGTCGCGTCTGTCCAGTCGGATGGGACGGGCGCACGTGAATCGCTGCGCCGGATCGCGATCCCCGTAGACCAGCTTCGCGAGGCCGCGCAGTGCGTCGATCCCGACGGGCTCGCTGGAGTGCAGCGGCGCGTGGAAGATCGGCACGGGGAACGAGCGCTCGATCTCGGAGATCTCCTCCCGCTCCCGCTCTGCCCACCGCGCGAAGTAGCCACCGGCGGCCTCGGTCGGCAGCACGCGGTTCACGATCACGGCATCCGTCGCAACACCGTAGAGGTTCAGATACGCGAACGAGCGCCGCGTTTCGGCGACGATCACCCGCGCCGGATTCACGACCAGCCGGACGCTCGTTCGCTCCGTGTCGGACAGAATGTGGCGGACGCTCTCGACGTCCCGATACAGCCGCTCGAAGGCGTCGAAAACCTCTTCCGGCGCCACGAGGCGGCCCGCACCCAGGCGGTTCGCCACGGAGCGGACGGCGCGCGCGGCCTTGCGCTCGAAGTCGAAGAACTTCTCCATGAACAGGCGCAGGACGTCCGGGAAGCGCAGCAGCCGCAGCGTCGACCCCGTCGGCGCGCAGTCCACGACGCACACGTCGTAGTCGCCCGTCGCCTCGACCTCCCGAATCGCCCGCAGCGAGACCAGCTCCTCGAGTCCCGGAAACACGAGCAGCTCTTCGGCCACGAGCTCGTCGACGTCGCCGCCCAGCAGCGCGTGCAGCCACTCCTGGATCTCACCCCACGAGCGGTCGAGCTCGGCGAGCGCGGACACCTCCTGGACGACGAGGCCGGGCACCACCTCCAGCGGGCGCGCGCCCACGTCGCGCCCCAGGGCATCGCCGAGGCTGTGGGCCGAGTCCGTCGAGAGCAGGAACACGCGATGGCCGTGCTGCGCCGCCCCCAGGGCGGTGGCGACCGCGAGACTCGTCTTGCCGACGCCGCCCTTGCCCGTGTGCAGGACCACCCGCACGCTCAGGCCGTTTCCGCGGGAGCGGCCACGCGACGGAAGCGCACCACGAGGGACGGGCCCTCGAGCTTCGCGCTCGCGACCGGCAGGGAGGCGATACGCCGCGGAAGCTTGAGGGAGCGGCGGCGCAGGCCCGTGGTGATCGTGAGCTCGTCGTCGACCTTGACGACGTCGAGCGACCCCCGCTCCGCCATCGGGAGCGGGACGATCGCGCGGTAGTCCGCGCCCGTGCGATCGAAGCGGACCCGCGGCGCGCGCGAGAGCAGGCCGTCGGGCTCCGCCCGCGCGAAGATCCGGCGCCCGTGATCCGCAAGGCGCGGGATCCCCCTCACCTCCTCGTCCTGAAGCCGGGCCGCCAGCACCGGAAGCGGGGAGAAGAGCTCGGCCACCTCGCGGCGGTTTTCCTCCTGAACGCGGAACCAGTCGCGGAAGAACGCCTCCTCCCCGACCGCGTCGGGGAGCAGGCGGTTCATCACCACCGCGTCGCAGGGAACTTCGAAGAGCGAGAGCTCCGTCCAGGTGCGACGCGATTCCTCGATCACCATTCGTTCCGGTGTGATCACGATGCGAGCGCTGGTCGCGGGGGCGCGAATGCGCTTCTGAAGGGACCGGAGCTCGCGGTAGAGGAGGCGATCCGCGTCCCGGAAGACCTGGGAGTCGGGCAGGGGGATCGATACGAGCGCGCGCACGAGCGGAACCGCCACCCCCGACACGGCGCGGGCCAGCGGCAGCAGGACGCGCAGCACCCGGTGGGCGATGTCGGGCAGGGTCAAGAGGCGGAGCGTCGCGTCCGTCGGGGCGCAGTCGACCACCACCAGATCGTAGGCCCCGGAGTCGCAGAACTCCTCGACGGCGAGGAGCGTGGTCACCTCCTCGGCGCCCGGCAGCAGCGCCAGCTCCTCGGCGACGACCCCTTCGATCCCCTGGTGTTGGAGGAGCGCGACCAGGTACTCCCGGATGCGACCCCAGTGGCGGGCCGTCTCCTCGCGGGCGTCGATCTCGACGGCGTCGAGGCTCGGGGCGATCTCGCGGGGCTGGGGACCCAGCCGGCACGCGACGACGTCACCCAGGCTGTGGGCTGCGTCCGCCGAAACCACCAGCGTGCGCCGGCCGCGCTCGGCCGCGCAGACGGCCGTGGCCGCCGCGGTCGTCGTCTTGCCGACGCCGCCCTTCCCCGTGTACAGGATGAGCCGCACGCCGGGACGGTATCACGCCGCGGAAGCGACCTCCCCCGGCTCGCGCGAGCGCAGCCGCGCGACCTGGGCCGGACGCACCGGCCCGGGCACGGGCGACGTCCAGCGGTGCTCGCAGCGCGGACACTCGGCCAGGAACACGATGCCGTGGTCGATGACCTCGTCGGTGCGGACCTCGGCGAATCCGCAGACCAGGCAGCGGGTCAACGTTCGCAGTACGGGTTTCATGGGGAAACCTCCGATTCGGGGAGCTTTGCCGTCCGGGGCGGAGCCCGACGCTCCGCGCACCCAGACAGGAGACCGCAGCCCCATGACGCATCCGGTCACACCCCGCGGTGATCGGGACCTGCCTGGGATAGGATGGGCCCCGGCGGACAGACAGGGGCGCGAAAAGGGGGATCCGTGAGAATCGGACTCGTGCTCACGGCCGGATCGGCCCGGGCCGACGTGGAGCTGGCGACGCGGGCCGAGGTCGCCGGACTCGACGGCGTCTACACGATCGAGTTCTTCAGCCGGCACGGCTACGCGCCCCTCGGGGCCATCGCCCAGGCGACCCGGCGTGTCCGGATCGGAACGGCGATCGCCAACGCCTTCACGCGGACGCCGCTGCTCCACGCGAGCGCCGCCATGGACCTCGACGAGCTCTCGAACGGGCGCATGATCCTCGGCCTGGGAAGCGCGACCCGCCGCATGAACGAGGACTGGTACGCCGTCCCCTTCTCGGCACCGGCGGCGCGCATGCGCGAGCTGGTCGAGCTGCTGCGGGCCGCCATCGCCGCCCAGAAGGGCGGCGGCTTTCGCTGGGACGGAACGCACTGGCGGATTCGCGTTCCCATCTACGCCCGGCCCGGGGCCGTCCGCGAACGGATCCCGATCTGGGTCGCCGCCGTGAACCGGGGGATGATTGCCGCCGCCGGCGGCGTGGCCGACGGGCTCGTGGGCCACCCGATCGCGACCCGCCGCTGGCACCGCGAGGTGACCCTCCCCGGCCTGCGCGCGGCGGAGAAGGAATGCGGCCGCCCGGAGGGAGCCTGCGTGCTGGCGCCCTACGTCCTCACCTCGATCCAACAGGACCGCGACCTCGCCATCCGCGACGCGAAGAGCCAGATCGGCTTCTACTTCACCACCGCGCTCTACCACTCGATCCTCGACCTGCACGGCCTGCGCCAGGTCGGCGAGCAATGCCGCGCGGCGCTGCGCTCCTTCGACCTGAAGGCGATGGCCGACGCCATACCCGACGCGCTGGTCGAGGAGATCGCGATCGCCGGCACCCCGGACGAGGCCAGGGACCGCCTCGGTCAGTGGGCCGGTCTTACCGAGG
>JAOTUO010000133.1 GCA_029863845.1 Myxococcales bacterium | reverse complement strand
ACCTCGGCCAGCTCGGGCCGCGCGAACTCCCGGCCGAGGCCGCCGAGCACGTGAGCGATGGAGGCCGTATCGACCGGCCGGATCTGGCCCTCCGCCAGCGCACGGTCGAGCAGGCTCTGGGTCACGGCGATCACGTAGCGCTCGTGGGCGTCGAGCAGGCGCTCCGCCCCGGGGATGCCGGCAAAATCCCTCGAGAAGGCGGCGGTCTCCGGCTGGACGGCCTCGTTCGCCGCACGCAGGTAGGCGCGGAGTGCGGCGAGCGGGGACAGCGAAGCGTCGAGGGATCCGATCGCCGTGCGACCGATCCGGTTCAGGCGGCGGTCGACGACCGTCAGCACGAGCTCCTCCTTGCTCGGCGAGATTCCATAGAGCGTGCGGAGGGAGCAGTTCACCTCGGCCGCGATCTCGGCCATGGTGAGATCGGCCAGCCTCTCCGCGGCGACGAGCTCCTCCAACTGGTCGAGGAGTTGCCGCTGCCGCGCGGTGAGGCGGCGCTCCGTCTCGGGCGGGAGCAGGGGCTTGGGGGCCCGCACACCCGGGAAGCGCAGGCGCCGTCGGGCGTCGGGTTCCGGCAGACTCAAGTCAGCAGCGCCTCCGGGAGGTCCACCACCCGCGAGCGCAGCCACTCGCCCAGGCTCTTCGCCTGGGCATCCTGTCGCGTCGACGCGGCGACTCCTTCCTCCAGGAGTCCGTGAATCACGAAGTTCAGCGAGCGGATGGCGGGCAGCCGGTATCGGTCCACCGCCAGCTTCCCCACCTCGGGAAGGAGCTCGCGCAGCCGCTCGACGCCGAGGAAGTCGTCGAGCCAGGCCCAGGCTTCGTCGCTTCGCGCGAAGACGCCGAGGTTGGCGTCGCCGCCCTTGTCGCCCGAGCGCGCTCCGAAGACGGCGCCGAGCGGGGACCGGGTCGTCGGACCACGTGGCGCGGATGCCGCCGGGCCGGCGCTCGGCTCGACGGAGACCTCGCCCGGCGGGATCACCGACGAAACCTCCCGGGGCTCCTCTCCGAGGAGGACGACCTCCTGGGGAACGACCGAGGCCGGAACGCAGGCCGGCTCGTAGACGCCGAAGGGCCGCCCCGCCGAAGGGCCGCCGCCCACGCCGAAGAACCCGGGGATGCTGGCGAGCGCGAGCTCGATCACCGCGTTCGAGAAGGCGCGGCCGACCTTCTTCTCGTCGGGATCCTTCACGCTGATGCGCAGGATCGCCACCGCCTGCTCGTTGGTCTCCGGGTCCGGCCGGTCGTTTCGCATCAGCCGCGTCGTCACCTGGGCGAAGTCCCCGGGAGCGAAGGGACAGGCCTTCCAGAAGGCCTCCTCGACCAGCGCCGCTTTGGCCTCGATGTCGAGGCCGGTGAGGCAGATGTTCATGTCGTTGCGGAAGCCGCCGACGCGGTTGATGCAGACCTTGAGGGTCGGCGGGGGCGGCTCGCCCTTGACGCCGTGTATCCGCACCCGATCCCGGGCCACCGGCTCGAGCTCGATGGTGTCGAAGCGGGTGGTCACGTCCGGACCGAAGTAGCGAGGTCCGCCGATCTCGTAGAGCACCTGCGAGGTGACGGTGCCGATGGACACCTCGCCGCCGGTTCCGTCGTGCTTGCCGATCACCGAGGAGCCGTCCGCGGCAACCTCGGCCCACGGGAAGCCGACGCGGCTCATGCCCGGCACTTCGGTGAAGAAGGAGTAGTTGCCGCCCGTGGCCTGGGTGCTGCACTCGATCACGTGGCCCGCCACCACGCCGCCGGCCAGGGCGTCCCAGTCCGTGCGCGACCAGCCGTGATGCCATGCGGCGGGGCCGCACACGACGGCGGCGTCGGTCACGCGGCCGGTGATCACGATGTCCGCACCCTGCTCGAGCGCGTCGACGATCCCCCAGCAGCCGAGGTAGGCGTTCGCCGTCAGGAAGGCCGAAGCGTCCTTGATGGGCTCGCCGGTCTCGAAGTGACTGAGCTGGTCGGAGGCGATCAGCTCGGCGATGCGCGGCACCAGGTCGTCGCCGCGCACGTAGGCGATCTTCGGATGCAACCCCAGCTTCTCCGCGACCCCGGCCACGGCTTCCGCGCAGCCGTCGGGATCCAGGCCGCCCGCGTTCGAGACGACCTTGATGCTCCGGTCGAGGCAGGTGCCCATGACCTGCTCCATCTGGGTGACGAAGGTGCGCGCGTAGCCGCCGCCCGGCCGCTTCATTCGCGTGCGCGCGAGGATCAACATCGTGAGCTCGGCCAGCCAGTCACCGGTGAGCACGTCGATGGGGCCGTCTTCGACCATCTCCTTCGCGGCAGAGAGACGGTCCCCAAAGAAGCCCGAGCAGTTCGCGATCCGGATCGGGTCGGTCATCACGACCCCTCCTTTTCTTTGCTCTGGTTGCCGTCGGCGTTCTTCGCGTCGGCGGGCTTGACGACGAGCAGGAGCGCACCCTTCTCCACCTGCTCTCCCAGGGAGACACGCACCTCGGCGACGACACCGTCTTCGGTGGCGTGGATCGGATGCTCCATCTTCATGGCCTCGAGCACCATCAGGATCTCCCCGGCCCGCACGGCGTCGCCCACCCGGACTCGCAGGTCGATCACCTTGCCGGGCATGCGGGAGACGAAGCCGCCGGAGGTCTCCTCGGCGCCCGGGACCTCGAAGCGGGGCCGCACGCCGAGCTCGACGTCACCGCGGGGTCCGTGCACGACGATCCGGTCTCCGGCCCGGGTGATCCGCGCCCGGCTCCGCCGGCCGTCGATCTCGACGTCGATGCCGTCGGGGCTCCACGCATGAATCCGCGCGTGCTTTCCGTCGCCCATTCGGAAAGCGCCGTCTCGCAGCGTCCGGTAGGAAACGGTGACCTCGTCCTCGCCGTGCGTCAGCACCAGCCGCTGGTCCGGCAGGCGCGCGTTGCGCCAGCCGCTGGGGGTCGCGGCCAGGGCCCGCGCCTCGGCGCGGTTCACACCCTGTATCCAGAGCGCCGCCACCCGGGCGACCCGTTCGAGCTCGTCGCCGGCGAGCTCGAGGGAGCGCGCCGGTCCGACGCGTTCGATGAAGTCCGTCGTCGTGTCCCCGGCCAGGAACTCGGGGCTTCGGAGCGTCGCCACCAGGAAGTCGCGGTTGGTGGTGACCCCGCCCAGGTGGGACCGCTCGAGGGCCAGCGCGAGCCTCCCGGCCGCCTCGCTGCGCGTCGGCGCATGGGCGATGACCTTGGCGAGCATGGGATCGAAATCCGTGCCGATCACCGATCCCGCGGCCACACCCGAGTCCCAGCGCACCTCGGGCGAGGCGGCGGGTTCGAAGGCGACGAGCTCGCCCGTCGCCGGCAGGAAGTCCCGCGCGGGATCCTCGGCGTAGAGGCGGGCCTCGATGGCCGAGCCCGCGAAGCGGATGTCGCTCTGGACGTAGCCCAGCGGCTCGCCGCGCGCGATGCGGAGCTGCTCGCGGACGAGGTCGATGCCGGTGACCGCCTCGGTGACGGGGTGCTCGACCTGAAGCCGCGTGTTGACCTCGAGGAAGAAGAACTCCCCGGAGTCGTCGTCCACCAGGAACTCCACGGTGCCGGCCGACCGGTAGTCCAGCGCACGGGCCAGGCGCAGCGCGGCCTCGCCCATGCTTTCGCGCAGCGCCGGATCGACCCGGGTCGAGGGCGACTCCTCGAGGATCTTCTGGTGACGCCGCTGGATCGAGCACTCGCGCTCGCCCAGGTGGACGATCTCGCCGTGGGCGTCGCCCAGGATCTGGATCTCGATGTGGCGCGCGCGCGCCAGGTAGCGCTCGAGGAAGACGCGGTCGTCGCCGAAGCCGCTTGCGGCCTCGCGCCGCGCCGCCGCGACGGCCTCGCCGAGCGCGTCGGCCGACTCCACGATCCGCATGCCCTTGCCGCCGCCGCCCGCTGCCGCCTTCACGAGCAGCGGATAGCCGACCGCGCCGGCGTCCGTGGGGTCGTCGCTGCCCGGGAGCGTCGGCACCTCCGCCTCCTCGGCGAGCGCCTTTGCGGCCAGCTTGTCGCCCATGCGCTCGATGGACTCGGGCGTGGGGCCCACCCACTCGAGCCCGGCCGCGATCACGTCGGCCGCGAAGGCCGCGTTCTCCGAGAGGAAGCCGTATCCCGGGTGGATCGCCCCGGCCCCGGTGGCGCGCGCGGCCTCGACGATCGCCTTGCCGTCGAGGTAGGAGCCCGGCAGCCGCACGGCCTCGTCGGCGTCCGCCACGAAGGGGGCCTCCGCGTCGGCATCGACGTAGACGGCGACGCAGCGAATCCCCATGGAGTGGGCGCCGCGGATCACGCGCCGAGCGATCTCGCCCCGGTTCGCAACGAGAAGCGTGGAGAAACTCACAGCCGAAACACTCCGTATCCGACCGCTCCTTCGATGGCCCGGTTGCGGACGACCGACAGGCAGATCCCGAGCACCGTGCGGGTGTCGCGCGGGTCGATGATGCCGTCGTCACTGATGGCGCCCGTGGCCTCGAGGGCGATCGATCCCCTCTCCTGGATCGCCTCCACGGCGGCGACGAGCTTGGCGTCGGTCTCCTCGTCGAAGGGCACTCCCTTCCGGGCCGCCTGGGCGCGGCGCACGATCGACATCACGCCCGCGATCTGCTTTCCCCCCATCACGGCGATCTTGGCGCTGGGCCAGAGGAAGGTGAAGCGGTTGTTGAAGGCCCGGCCGGACATCGCGTAGGTGCCGGCTCCGTAGGAAGCGCCGAAGATCACCGTGAGATGCGGCACCGTCGAGTTGGTGACCGCGTTGATCATCTGCGAGCCCTTCTTGATGATGCCCGCCTGCTCGAAGTCGCGTCCCACCACGAAGCCGGTGAGGTTCTGGAGGAAGAGGAGCGGCACGTCGATCTGGTTGCAGAGCTGGATGAAGTGGGCGGCCTTCTCGGCCGACTGCGGGTCGAGCACGCCGTTGTTGCCGAGGATGCCGATCGGGTGCCCCTGGATCCCCGCCCACCCGCACACCAGCGTGTTGCCGTAGCGCGGCTTGAACTCCTCGAAGCGGGAGCCGTCGACGATGCGCCCGATCACCTCACGCACGTCCACGAGCCGGCGCAGGTCCGGGCTCACGAGCCCCAGCAGATCCTCCGGGTCGAGGACGGGCTCGTCGGCCCGCAGGCTGGCCGGGGGCCCGGCCTTGCGCCAGTTGAGATGCGACACCACCTCGCGGCACAGGCGCAGCGCGTCGTGCTCGTCCTCGGCCAGGTACTCGCCGAGGCCGGAGATCTCCGCGTGCATCTTCGCCCCGCCCAGGGTCTCGTCGTCGGACTCCTCCCCGGTGGCCATCTTCACCAAAGGCGGCCCGGCCAGGAAGATCTTCGACTGGTGCTTGATCACGATGTTGTAGTCCGACATGCCGGGCTGGTAGGCGCCGCCGGCCGTGGACGATCCGAAGACCACGCAGACGGTGGGGATCCTGAGCTTCGAGAGCTCGATCATCTCGTAGAAGAAGCGCCCGGTCTCCGCGAAGTGGAGGACCTTCGCGGAGCGCCGCCTCTTCTTGCCGTCTTTCGAATCGTCGTCGGGTTCCATCCGCAGGTCCGCACCCGCCGACTCGACGAAGCTCACGTAGGGGATGCGGTTGTCGCGCGCGATCTCCAGCGCCCGCATCCACTTCTTGGCCACGTAGGGGGTGAGCGCACCGCCGAGCACCGTGGGATCGTTGGCGAAGATCACGCACTCGGTGCCGCCGATCACACCGATTCCCAGCACGGCGCCGCCGCCGATCGCGTAGTCGGAGTTGTAGCCCGCGAGCGAGCTGATCTCGAGGAAGGGGCTGTCGGGATCCAGCGCGAGCGAGATGCGTTCGCGCACCGGCAGCTTTCCGCGCTTGCGGAGGCGCTCGTGGGAGGCGGGGCCGCCGCCGGCTTCGGCCTGGTCGAGCAGCCGCTCGATCTCTTCCAGCTTCTCGATCATGGCGGCCCGGTTTTCCTCGAATTCCGGCGCGCGGGTATCGAGGCTGGACACGAGGGGAGTGGCGAGCAGAGACTCTTGCATGGTGTTCCCGTTTCCCTGAAGACTCGGGTGACCCGGCCGGCCGGGTCGAATTGACAGATGGGTAACATGTGGGGTAACAGAACGCAATGAATATTACCTGTCGCAATCTGCCGACGGAGCGACAGCCGTGACGGGCCCTGTGGACCGGATCCTCGTCGATCGGACCGCAGACGGCGTGGTGACGCTCACGCTCAATCGGCCGCATGTGAAGAACGCCATCGCGAGTTCCATGTGGGAGGAGCTGCGACGCGTCTTCCAGGAGGTCACGCAGACGGAGACCGATCGGGTGCTGGTCGTTACCGGGGCGGGCGGAGCCTTCTGCGCGGGGGCCGACCTGAGCGAAGACCCGACGGCCGACCGGCATCCCCTCGACGCCATGCATCCGGTCAGCGCTGCGGCGCTCGCGCTGCACGACGTGTCGAAGCCGACCATCGCCAAGGTGGGCGGCGACGCCGTGGGAGCGGGCATGAATCTGGCGCTCGGATGCGACTTGATCGTGGCGGGCGAGAGCGCGCGCTTCTCCGAAATCTTCGCCCGCCGTGCCCTCTCCGTGGATTTCGGCGGCACCTGGCTGTTGCCGCGGCTGGTGGGCCTCCACAAGGCCAAGGAGCTCGCCCTGTTCGGAGACATCCTCTCCGCCCGGGACGCGGAACGGATCGGCGTCGTCAACCGGGTGGTCCCCGACGGCGAGCTGGACGGCTTCGTCGCCGAATGGGCCAGGCGTCTGGCGGAGGGCCCCGCCCTCACGCTGCAAATGACCAAGCGGATGCTCTCGAACGCTTTCTCGCTGAGCCTCTCCGAGGCGCTCAGCTGGGAAGCCACGGCGCAGTCGGTGAATCTCAGGAGTCAGGACACCAAAGAGGGTGTGGCCGCCTTCGCCGAGAAACGCGCTCCCGTCTTCCGGGGGCGCTAGCTCCGCTCGCTGCGGACGGCCGCTTCGATCGGCACGCAGGGCCGGTCCGGATTGGAGTTTCCATGGACCCCGTGAAGGTGACGACGGAGCGCGGCGTGATGACCGCCACGCTCGCCGATGTGGACAACCGGAACGCGTTGGGCTTGGCCCTGATCGGGGGCCTCCGCGACGCCCTGGCAGCGGCGAACGCCGATCCCGCGGTGCGTGCGCTCGTCGTCACGAACGAAGGCTCGACCTTCTGCGCCGGCGCCAATCTGAAGGAGCGGTCGCAGGCGTCGATGAAAGCCTCCGGCTCGGGCGGCTTCGAGACGCTGCTCCACGAGATCCAGACCTCGGCGACCCCGGTCGTCGGACGCATCGCCGGCCACGTCGTGGGCGGGGGCAATGGGCTGGCGGCGGTCCTCGACATCTCGATTGCGGCGGAGGACGTGAAGTTCGGGTTCACCGAGGTCCGCCTCGGCGTCGTGCCCGCCATCATCTCCGTGGTGTGCCTGCCCAAGATGAGGCCCGGCGAGGCGATGGAGGCCTTCCTGCGCGGGCATCGCTTCCCGGCGTCGCGCGCCGCGGAGCTGGGCCTGATCAACCGCGCCGTGCCCGCGGCCGAGCTCGACGCCGCGGTCGAAGCGGTGCTCGCCGACCTGCGCAAGGGCGGGCCGAACGCCCTCGGGCTCGCGAAGCGCCTGGTCTACGAGGTGCCGGGAATGGGCCAGAAGGAGGCCTTCCAGTATACCACCCGCCTCTCGGGCGAGCTCTTCGCCAGCGAGGAGGCTGCCGAGGGCGTGGGAGCTTTCCTCGGCAAGCGAAAGCCGGCGTGGGCGGCGGACGCGGGCGACTGACGGCCGCAGGCCCCAGAAGGAGGGGACCGACCGAGATGCTGCAAGAGAGCCTGGACCTGCGCGCCGAGGCGGATGAGCTGCGCGCCTTCCTCGAGACCCTCGGAGAGGAAGACTGGGGGCGTCCGACCGGCTTCATGCACTGGACGCCCTGGGACGTGGTCGCCCACCTGCACTTCTTCGATCGGGTCTCCATGCTGGCGCTGAAGAGCCGGGACGCGTTCGCCGCGAAGCGCGACGCGTTCGTCGCGGAGATCGTCGGAGGGTTGAGCACCGCCGAGATCGCGCGTCGGGAGTACGGGGACATGAGCCCGACCGAGCTGCTCGCGCGCTGGCACGCCACCTGCCACGAGATGGCGGAGCAGCTCGGGCGCTCCGATCCCAAGCGGCGGCTCCCCTGGTTCGGCCCGGACATGGGCGTGCGCATGTTCACCACCGCGCGCTTCATGGAGACCTGGGCCCACGGCCAGGAGGTCTACGACCTGATGCGGGTCCGGCGCACCTACACCGACCGCATCCAGAGCATCGCGGTCATCGGCATGAAGACCTTCGGCTGGACCTTCGTGAACCGCGGCCTCGAGGCGCCGGGCGCCCCGCCCTACGTGCGCCTCGTCGCGCCGTCGGGCGCAATCTGGGAGTGGAACGAGCCGAGCGAGAGCGAGCGCATCCGCGGCGACGCCGTCGATTTCTGCCACGTCGTGACCCAGGGACGCAACATCGCGGATACGACGCTCGAGGTGGTGGGCGACGTCGCCAGGCGTTGGATGTCGATCGCCCAGTGCTTCGCCGGCGGCCCAGTGGATCCGCCGAAGCCCGGCGAGCGCAGCGGGGGCTAGCGGGGCGCCCGCGGCGCCGGCGAGGAGTGGGAGCGATGAATCTCGAGTACGGCGAGCGATACGAGAAATTCCGGCGCGAGGTCCGGGCGTTCCTCGACGAGCACAAGCCGCAGAAAGAGCGGAGGAGCCTCTCCGGGAAAGGACGCCGCGACCTGATCCGCTGGCTCAGCCTCCTGATCGAGCACGGCTATTGGGCGCGCACGATCCCCAAGAAGTACGGGGGGTACGGGGCGGCGCCCGACCTGCTCGAGACCGTCATCATGGACGAGGAGTTCAATCGGGCCGGTGTCGGCCGGGGCCTGATGGCGCAGGGGCCTTCGATGCTGGTTCCGACGCTGCTCCAGCACGGCACCGAGGAGCAGAAGCAACGCTGGATCGGCCCGAGCATGCGCGCCGAGGTGATGTGGTGCCAGGGTTACTCCGAGCCGGGTGCCGGGAGCGACCTGGCGAGCTTGCAGACCTCCGCCCGTGAGGACGGAGACGACTTCCTGATCAACGGCCAGAAGATCTGGACCAGCACCGCCGACAAATCGGAGATGATGTTCGTCCTGGTGCGAACGGAGCCCGACGCGTCGAAGCACGCCGGCATCAGCTACATGCTGCTGCCGATGGATACGCCGGGCATCGAGGTCCAGCCGCTCCGGACGATGTCGGGCGATCTCGGCGAGAACTCCTTCAACCAGGTCTTCTTCAGCGACGTGCGCGTGCCCCGAGCCAACGTGGTGGGCAAGCGCGGCGAGGGCTGGAGGATCGCCAATACGACGCTCAAGCACGAGCGCAACAGCCTCAACGCCAATCCCGAGGGAACGCTGCTGCGGCTGATGAAATTGATGAAGGAGGAGACCGAGAACGGGGTTCCCGCCATGGCGAGCCCCGTCTACCGCGACCGCCTGATGAAGCTCCAGGCGCGCGTGCTCTCGATGAAGCACCACGGCATGCGCATGCTGACCTGCAGCCTCCGGAACGAGTCGCCCGGTGTCGCGGGTCTGGTCGCGAAGCTCCAGAACTGCCAGCTGAACTTCGACATCGCCGGTCTGGCGCTCGACGTCATGGGAGAGCTCGGCGCTCTCTACGATCACGGCAAGTACGAGCGCGACGGCGGCTTCTGGCAGGTGCACTCGATGTTCTCGCTCGGTCTCATCATCGGCGGCGGCACCGCCCAGATCCAGAAGAACATCATCTCGGAGCGTGGGCTCGGCTTGCCGCGCGAGCCCAGACCCGCGCCGGCGTAGTCGAGGATCGGTCATGGATTTCGGACTGTCGGAAGATCAGCTCCTGCTGGAGGAAACCGTCCGCGGCTTCCTGAAGGACCGCGTTCCGATCACGCGGGTCCGCGCGCTGCGCGACGAGGATTGTCCCAACGATCGGAAGCTCTGGCGGGAGCTCGCCGAGCTGGGAATGACCGGCATCGTGATTCCCGAAGAGCGCGGTGGCAGCGCGCTCACCCTGCTCGACGCGGCGCTGGTCTCGCAAGCCCTCGGCTACTCGGTCACGCCGGCTCCCTTCCTGGGCTCCGCCGTGATGGTCCCCGTGGCGCTCGGCGCGCTGGAGGGCCCGCAGATCGGCGCCTGGCTGGGCGGGATCGCCGGCGGCGAGATCGTCTTCGGTCTGGCCGCGACCGAGACCTTCTCGGTCCGGGAGGGCGCCGGCGTCGCGCTCGAGGGCGGCGTCCTCGGCGGCAAGGCCATGCTGGTGTTCGACGCCTGCGGGGCCGACCACCTGCTGGTCGCCATCGGAGACGACCGGCTCGCCGTGATCCGCGGCGACGCCCCCGGCCTCGAGCGCACACGGCTCCCGACGATCGACGCCACCCGCTGCGCCTCGGAGCTGCTCCTCGACGGCGTCATGCCCGAGGCCGTCTTCGAGGACGCCGGAGACGCGATCGCGCGGATGCTCGACGCCGGGCGGATCGCGCTGGCCGCGGATTCGCTCGGCGCCTGCGAAGCGATGATCGAGCAGGCCGTCGCCTACGCCAAGGAGCGCAAGCAGTTCGGGCGGCTGATCGGCTCCTTCCAGGCCGTCAAGCACATGTGCGCCGAGATGATCGCCGAGCTCGAGCCCGCGCGGTCGCTGCTCTGGTACGCGGCCCACAGCTTCGATGCTCTCCCCGGTGAGGCGCCGCTGATGGCCTGCCACGTGCTGGCCCACGTCTCGGAGATCGGACGCGAGATCGCGAGCGTCGCCACGCAGGTGCACGGCGGCATCGGCTGGACGGACGAGCAGAACCTACACTTCTGGTTCA
>JAOTUO010000132.1 GCA_029863845.1 Myxococcales bacterium | reverse complement strand
CAACAACATCCGGACGGAGGCGCGCGATCAGGGCGTGGCCAACGCCTTCGACATTCCAGGGTTCGTACCGGAGTACGTGCGGCTGCTGTTCTGCGAGGGGAAGGGACCGTTCCGCTGGGCGGTGCTCTCCGGTGAGCCGAAGGACCTGGACCGCACGGATGAGCTGGTGCTGCAGCTGTTTCCGGACGACACGCATTTGGCCAGGTGGATACGCATGGCGCGCGAGCGCGTGGCGTTTCAGGGCTTACCGGCCCGCATCTGCTGGTTGGGGATGGGCGAGCGGGCGCGGTTCGGGCTTGCGCTCAATGCGCTCGTCGCGCGCGGCGAGATCTCCGCGCCGGTGGTGATCGGGCGGGATCACCTGGATACCGGATCGGTGGCCTCGCCGTTCCGCGAAACCGAGGGGATGAAGGACGGCACGGACGCGGTGGCCGACTGGCCCATCCTCAACGCCCTGCTGAACACGGCCTCGGGGGCGTCCTGGGTCTCGTTCCATCACGGCGGCGGTGTGGGGATCGGAAACAGCCTGCACGCGGGGCAGGTGATTGTCGCCGATGGCACCGCGAGCGCGGCACGCCGCCTCGAGCGAGTCCTGACCAACGATCCCGGCATCGGGGTGGCCCGCCACGCCGACGCCGGCTACGCCGAGGCGCTCACGGCGGCCCGGCGCCACGGCATCCGGCTCCCGATGCAGGAGACGGGCGACTGAGTCTGCTGCTCGCCGGCGCGACCCAGGTCGTCACCTGTCGGGGCCCCGCCCGGGCGCGCCGCGGCCCGGAAATGGCCCAGGTGGAGGTCGTCCGGGACGGGGCCGTTCTCGTGCGCGACGGGCGGATCGCGGCCGTCGGCCCCTATGCCGAGGTGCGCCGCGAGGCGGGGGGCGCGCGGGTGACCGAGGTGGACGGCGTGCTCTTCCCCGGGTTCGTCGATGCCCACACGCACGCCGTGTTCGGCATGGCCCGGCTCGAGGATCACGAGCGGCGCGCCTTGGGCAAGGACTACAAGACGATCGCTGCGGAGGGGGGCGGGATTCTTTCATCGGTGCGCGATACGCGCACGCGCACCGCCGACGAGCTGAGCGATCTCACGCGACGGCGTCTCGCCCGACTGCTCGCCCACGGCACGACGACGGTCGAGGTGAAGTCGGGCTACGGGCTGGATCTGGCCACCGAGTTGCGCCAGCTCGAAGTAATCGGCGCGCTCGCCGAGGGACCACCGCGGCTCGTCCCCACGTTCCTGGGAGCGCACGAGGTCCCGGCCGAGTACCGCGACCGCCGGGCGGCGTACGTGGCCCTGGTGATCGACGAGATGCTGCCGGCGGTCGTGCGGCAGGGGATCGCCCGGTACTGCGACGTGTTCTGCGAGCCCGGGGTGTTCACCGTGGCCGAGGCTCGACGGGTGCTGGAGGCTGCGGGCGCGCTCGGGCTGGGGCTCAAGCTCCACGCCGACGAGCTGGACGGATCCGGGGGCGCCGAGCTGGCGGCCGAGCTCGGCGCGGTCTCCGCCGATCATCTGGCCAAGGCGTCCCCGGCGGGGATTGCGGCGCTGGCGTCGAGTGAGACGGTTGCGGTCTTGCTCCCGGGCACCATGCTCTTTCTGGGCAAGGGCGACCGGGCGCCGGCCCGCGCGCTGATCGACGCCGGCGGGGCCGTGGCGCTCGCCACCGATTTCAATCCCGGCAGTTCGCCGGGCGCGAGCCTGCCCCTCATGGCGACCCTCGGGGTCTCCCAGCTCGGGATGCGGCCGGCGGAGGCTGTCATGGCGATCACCGTGAACGGCGCGGCCGCCGCGGGGGAAGCCGGCGCACGCGGGCAGATTGCTCCCGGGTTCGCCGCAGACCTGGCGTTGGCCGCGGTACGGGACTGGCGGGAGCTCGCGTATTGGTACGGGATGAACCTCGTCGCGGAGGTCTGGGTGGGCGGTTTGCCTTGTCACCCCCGCGAAGCGGCTTTAAAGTTCCTAGTTTGAGGTAGTTGCACGCTCAGGACCGTTCACCACAGCCGGGCGAGGTCAGCCCTGAACATCGAGAAGCTCAAGAACAAGGCCCGCAGGCTCGAAGAGAAGGGGCAAGTCGACAAGGCCATCGAGGTGTACCTCGAGCTCTTCAGCGGGCTCGAGGGGCGACCGGAGATTGCCAACGAGTTGTCGCTCTTCAATCGGGCGGGCGACCTCTACCTCCGGGCGTCCAAGGTCCCCGAAGCGGTCGAGATGTACGAGCGCGCGGCGACCCTGTACGCGGACCACGGGTTTCCCAACAACGCGATCGCGCTGTGCAACAAGGTGCTGCGCAACGCGCCCGGGCGGACGCACATCTATCTCACGCTCGCCCAGCTCATGGTCGAGCGCGGGTTCGTGGCGGAGGCCAAGCAGAACCTGCTCGAGTACGCCGACCGGATGCAGAAGGCGGGCAAGACGGACGAGGCGTTCCGCGCGCTGAAGGAGTTTGCGGATCTCTCGCCGGAGAACGAGGAGATCCGGCTCCTCCTCGCCGAACAGCTCAAGGCGGCGGCCCGGACGGCGGAGGCGCGAGAACAACTCGCGAAGCTGTTCCATGAAGCGGAAGCGAGCGGCGACCAACGGCGGTCGCGGGCCACGCTCGCGCAGATTCGCGCGATCGATCCCGATTTCGATCCTTCCGATGCGCCGAAGGTGAAGGTCAAGGAACGCAAGGAGAAGTCGAGCGATCTCGTCTTCCTCGACCTGGACGCGGAGTACCGTACGGACACCGCGATCGAGGAAGCCGAAGGGACCGCGGACGAGGTCGCGCCGGCCCCACCGCAGGCTCCCAGCTCGGACTTGGAGGCCGGGCCCGAGACGCTGACGATCGAGCCGACGGTGCTCGAGAGCGCCGAGACGGCCGCCGCCGACGCGGACGTCGGGCTCGAAGGGCTCGAAGGGCTCGAGGTCGCGCGCGACTTCGAGGAGCAGGCGGCGGACGTGCCGTCGATCGAGTTTGAACCGACCTCGCTGGTCGAGGAGGCGGAGGAGCCTGCGGAGGACGTGCGCGCGGAGGGCGTCGAGCCAGCGGAGGCCATCGAGCGCTTCTCGGCGGACGACCTCGATTTCCAGGTGACCCCGGAGCTGACCGACACGCTCGAGATCCCCGAGGTCGAGGCGATTCCTGCGGATGATCCCCTTGGGGCCATCGAGGTACCCGATCTGGATCTCGACGGCTTTGACGCCGCCGCCGGCGTGGAGGGCTCGAAGGAGACGGCGCGCGCTGACGCGGTCGAACCGCTCGACGAGATCGAGGACTTTCCCCAAGAGGACGTGGCGGTCGCGGAGCCCGAGCTGCCCCTGCTCGATGAGGTGGACGATCGGGCGCCGGCGGCAGTGGATCTGGCGACGCTCGAGAGCGCGGTGGCCGACGATCCGGACCATCCGGGGCACCACGTGGCGCTGGGCGAGGCCCTGCTGGAACGCGGGGAACGCGAGCGCGGCCTCCAGGAACTGGACATCGCGCTCACCCTCCATGAGGGTCGCGAGGAGTGGAGCCGCGCGGGCACGCTCGTCGACGAGATTCTCCGGCTCGACAACAACAGCGTGCGCCACCACCAGAAACGGGTGGAACACGCCTACCGCACCGGCGACAAGCGGCACCTGGTGGAGGCGTACGTCGGGCTGGGCGATGTCCTGGTGCGGTCCGAGGCCATGGAACGGGCGAAGCTGGTGTATAAACGGGTGCTCGAGCACGAGCCCAACAACCAGAGCGCGCTCGCGGCGCTCGGGAGCCTGGAGCCGGAGTCGCCGACGGCCGCGGCCGCCGAGCCGGCCGGTGCCGATTTCGTGGATCTCGGCGCCCTGATCTTCGAGGACGAGCCCCAGCGCGACACGCGCATGCGCGTCCAGGACGAAGAGCCCACGGGCGACGAGGAACGGGATTTCCAGGAGTTGCTCGCCCAGTTCAAGCGCGGCATCGAAGCGAACATCGAGGAGGACGACTGGCAGGCCCACTACGACTTGGGGGTCGCGTTCAAGGAGATGGGCCTGCTCGACGAGGCGATTGCGGAGTTCCAGAAGGCGCTGCGGTCGCCGGCCGGTCGGCTCCGCACCGCCGAGGCGCTCGGGGGCTGCTTCTTCGAGAAGCACCAGTTCTCGGTCGCCGCCACCGTGATGCGGCGGGCCGTGGAGACCGACGTCGCGGGAGACGAAGCGAAGATCGGGCTCCTGTACTGGCTCGGGCGGTGCGACGAGGAGATGGGGAAGAAGGAGCTAGCCCTGGGCCATTTTCAGCGCGTGTTCGCGCTCGACATCCGGTTCGCGGACGTGGCGGATCGGGTCAAGCGACTGGCTGGGTCGGTTTCATGAGCACCCCTTCCCAGGTCGCGCCCGTGACCCTGGCCGCCATCCAGCGTCCGGTCCGGGCGGAACTCGACGCCGCGTTCGCCGAACTGGGGCGCATCGTTCGGTCAGATTTTCCCCTGATCGAAGCCGTGAACGCGCACCTCCTGCGCATCAAGGGGAAGATGTTCCGGCCGACCCTGCTGCTCCTGTCCGCCAAGGCCGTCGAGCGCATGGGGCCGTCCAAGACTGCCCTGGCGGCGGCCGTCGAGCTGATTCACGTGGCGACGCTGGTCCACGACGACTCGGTGGACCATTCGGTGCTGCGCCGCGGGCAACCGACGGTGAACGCCCGGTTCAGCCACCAGATTGCCGTCATCATGGGCGACTATCTGTATTCGCGGGCCATCATCGAGCTGGTGAACCAGCCTGATCCCGAAGCGCTGCGGGTGATGAGCCGTGTCACGAACGACATGACGGTGGGCGAGATGCGCGAGCTCGAGGCGTACGACGCCCTCGACTACTCCATGGACGCCTACACCGCGCTCATTCGCGCCAAGACCGCGTCGCTCATGTCGGGTGCGTGCGAGGTCGGCGCCGTCGGGGCGCCGCCGGCGCAGCGGGTGGCCCTCCGGGATTACGGAACCCACCTCGGGATGGCGTTCCAGATCACGGATGACGTGCTCGACTACACCGAAACGGAGCGGGTCACCGGCAAGCCCTCGGGGCTCGACCTCAAGGAACACAAGATCACGCTGCCGCTGATCGCGGGCCTGCCGCACATGAGTGCCGCGGAGCGGCAGCGCGTCAGTGCGGTGATGGCCGACCCGGAGCCGACGGACGAAACGGTGGCGGATGTCATCGGGATCGTCCACGCCCGGGGCGGCGTGAGCGCCGCGCGGGCTCAGGCGGCGGCCTATGCGGAGCGGGCCGCGGCGGCCCTCGCGGTCGTGTCGGAGGGAGAGGCCCGGGATGCCCTCGGCGACTGCATTACGTACGCCGTCGAGCGGCGGAGCTGAGCATGAGCATCGGGCCCCGCCGGCCGGCCTTCTACCTCCTGGTGCTGAGCGCCGGGTTCATCCTGGGGGGGCTGCTGTCGTCGCTCCTCAAGCGGTTCCTGCCGGCTGGGCCGGCCAAGGAGTTCTTTACCTGGACCGTCACCCCCACGGTTGGCCCCCTGCATCTGGATCTCGTTATACTCAATATGACGCTCGGCCCGGTCGGCCTGCAGGTTTCCCTGCTCGGTATTGTGGGCATCGTGATCGCGTATCTGATCGCGCGATCCTTGTTCTAACGCTGTCGCGAGGCACCCATGTTCAGCCAGATCGGAATGCCCGAGATCCTGATCATCCTGTTCATCGTGCTGCTCGTCTTTGGCGCCAAGCGCCTGCCGGAAATGGGGTCCGCGCTGGGGAAGGGCATCCGCGAGTTCAAGAAGAGCATCCGGGAGGTGCAGGACAGCGTCGAGGCGGGGGGCAACGATCCGGTCCCGCCGCCGGCCCGCCGCCTGGACGCGGCGGCGCGCGACGACGGCGAGCCGAAGAAGCTCAGTCAGTAGTGGACAAGCAGGCCTAGAAGACCGGTGCCTGAGGGGCCTGCGGCGCCGCGTTCTGCGCCTCCCGCTGGGCCCGCTGCAGCTCTTTCCGCAGATCCCGCACAGTCGCCTGCTCGCGCAGCGACGCGAGCACCAGCTGCACCCGCTCCTGGCGCGCCCGCCGGATCATCTGGATGCGCTGGGTCTCCAACTGCGCCCGCCAGACGGAGCTGTCGGCCTGCGTCTTCCGCACGGGCCGCAGGAAGTACGACGAGATCTCCGTGTGGATGGGTCCGCCGGTCTGTCCCACCCGAACCCCAAACGCGGCCCCCACGACCTCGGGAGCGCCCTGGAGGGCCGTTGGCGGCTCGTAGCGCGTGAACGGTCCCACGGTGCGCAGACTGAGCCCGTAGCGCTCGGCCACGCTTTCGAGCGACGCGCGGCCCGCCCGCAGGTCTGCACCGATCCCATCGGCCAGCGCGCGCATGGCCTGCTGCTGCCTGGCGGAGCCGGCCAAGGCGCGCACACTCTCGCGCACCCGAGCGAGCGGCGGCACACCGGCGGCCTGCAGACTGTCGAGCCGGAAGACGTAGTACGCGTAGTCCGTCTCGATCACGGGGGACGTCTCACCGGCCTGTGCCCCGCCAAACGCCCAGACACCAGCGTCGGGCACGAGAAATCGGCCGAGCTGCAGGCGATCGCCCTCGAACAAGGCCGGGGCACGCGCCACCGGGAGGGCCAATCGCTCGGCCACCCGGTCGAGCGCGGTCGGGTCGTCCTGCTCGGCGGCGAACAGGTCGAGCGTGTCGGCCATGGCCTCGACCGTCGCGAGATGCTCGCCCACCGGCCTGATCGGGATCAGAATGTGGCGCGCGTGGAGGGTGGAATCGGTCTTCGACTCGAGCCGGATGATGTGGAGGCCGAACTGCGTCGACACCGGGTCGGAGATTTGTCCGGGACGCAGCGCCAAAGCGGCCCGCTCGAACTCCGGCACGAAGCTTCCGCGGGGCACCGCGCCCAGGTCGCCTCCCTTGGCGCGCGAGGCGCTGTCCGCCGACTCGCGTGCCGCGACGTCGGCGAAGTCGGCTCCGCCCCGGAGTTCCTCACGGATCGCTGCCGCCCGCTCGACCGCCGCCGCGGAGTCGGCCGCGTTGGCCCGCCGGGACACGGCGACGAAGCTCAGATGCGCGACGGCCGGCTGCTCGAAATCCGACCGATGTTCCCGGTAATACGCCTCGACCTCGGCGTCTGATGCCACCGTGTCTGCGGCTGCGACCTGGGGGAACAGCTGGAGCAGCGCGATGGTCACGGAGTCGCTGCGGTCGCGGTAATCCCGCCACAGCGCGGCATCCGCCACGAAGACGCCGGCCGTGAGCTGCTCGTACAGCTTGATCCGGGGCAGCTCTTCGCGATACCGCGCCTCGAGCGCCAGGAGGAACGTCGGATCCGCGGCGGACGCCACGAACCGTTGGTATTTCTGGAGGTCGAACTGCCCCTCGGTCTGGAACTGCGGCAGCTCGAGCACCTCGGGCGGGGGCGACGTGCGCGCCGCTTCCACGATCTCCTGGTCCGACACGCGAATGCCGCGCCGGTTGAACTCGGTGCGCAGGAGCATGTCCTGGACGAGCTGTTCCAGCACCGCATCCTCGAACTGCTGCTGCTCCTCCAGCGTGACCGCGACGGGCTGCTGCTCGGCGCGGCGCCGTTCCTGCTCGTTGCGCACCGCCTGATAGAAGGTCGTGGCGTCGATCGCCCGGCCGTTCACGCGGGCAACCACGTTGCCGGCCGACGAACCGCGAGCCGTCGCGTCCATCCCCACTTCGAACACCATCCAGCCGACGAAGGTCACGGCGACGACGCCCATGATCCACTTCGCGCTGGCGCGCATTGTTCGCATCATATCGCGAGAACACCTGCCAAGGGGCGGTCGGGAAAGCGCTAAGTCTAAGTGCGACAACGAGGAATCTCAAGCTGGAGGACGTGGCTCCCGGTTGACAGCGTTCCCAGGAATCCGCTAACTTCGGGCAGCGCAATGGCCTACCAACCCGAGATCGAAAAACTCGAGCGGCGGTACCAGGAGGATCCGGCGCGCAACTTTGCGCAGCTGGCCGAGCGGTACCGCAAAGACGGGCGTCTCGACGAGGCGCTCGATCTGCTTCGCCGTCATCTCGACGAGCGACCCAACTACGTCAGTGGTCTGATCGTTCTCGGTCGCTGTTTCCTCGACCAGGAGAACGATGCCGAGGCGCGCGAGACCTTCACGCGCGTGCTTGCCGTGGACGCCGAGCACATCATCGCGCTCCGTGCCTTGGGCGAGATCGCCGAGCGCAGCGGCGACCCGGCGAGCGCGCGCCAGTGGTTCACGCGGTTGCTCGATATCGACCCCATGAACGAGGAAGCGGAGCGGGCGCTCGAACGCCTCGCCGGGGCCGAAGCGGCCGAGGAAACCCCGGAGGTCCGGACGGCGGAGTTTGCGGGGACCGGTACGGTGGAGCCGGCCGAGCCGGTCGACGCGGCCGAAGCCGCAGATGGGCCGGAGCTGACGATCGAGCGGGCCTCGACCGAGTACCAGGTCGAGGCCGCGGACCTCGAGCCGATGGATGTGGAGCAGTGGCGCGAGACGGAGCTGGCCGCCGACGCGGCGGCGGCGGCCACGCCGGGCTTCGAAATCGAGACCGCCCCGACTCTCGAATTCGAGCCCTCAGCCGACGTGCCGGAAACCGGCATCAACGCGCTCATGCCCGATGAGGTCGACGAAGGGGAAGGCGACGTCGTCGAGCCGGGAGCGGTCGCGGCGGTGGAAGGGCTGTTCGGCGCGGGGGAGGAAGAAGCGGTCGCTGACGAGGAGGTCGCGTCGGTCGCCGACGCGCCGGGCTTCGAGCCGTTCGACGAGTCCCTGGGCTGGGATGCGGGTGAGCGAGTGTCTCACCAGGTGAGCGCGGAGGACATCGCGGAGGCAGAAGCGGCGCAGGAGGAAGGACTCGAAGCTGCGGTGCAGGAACTCCCCGGACTTCAGGGAGCGGAGGTTCCCGACGCCGCGGACATAGCGGAGGTGTTGGCCACGCCCGCCGTCGAGGGGCTGCAGCGCATCGAGGCGGGTGATGGGGAGGTCGTTCCCGTCGAGGGCTTCGAAACGCACGATCTGGGGGCCGCGGAGGAAACGGTTCTTGCCGAGTCGGACTCCATCGACGAACTCGCCGCGGGCGCCGATGTCGAGCAGCCGGTCGCGGCGCAGGATGACGAGCCGTGGATGGCCGCGGAGGTCATCGCGGCCGACGGTGCCGCCGAGCCGGCGGCCGCACGCCACTGGGAGGACGTCGACGAGGAAGCCGCCGACGAAGACGAGGAGGCCTACGAGGACGCGGACGTCGAGGAAGAGGCGGAACCCGTCTCGCCGCCCGCCGCCGCTGTGGGCGGCCAGGCGCCAGACCACCGCGGCTCGCTCGAGGGGCTGCCGGTGTTTCTCCCCGATGACGAGCCGGACCAGCCGCTCGTGCTGGATCCCGAGCCCGAGCCGGTGGTCACCGAGACGATGGCGGAGTTGTATCTGCGGCAGGGGCTCGTGGGCGAGGCGCGAGACGTGTTCCGGCGCCTGGTGGCGGCGCGCCCCGGCGACGCGCGGCTGCAGGCCCGGCTGGCGGAGTTGGAGCGCCCCGGTGCCGGGCGACCGCAGCCACGGGTCGAGCGGTTTGCGGCCTCGGCCACCGGCGGGCAGCGGGTGCGTGACTATCTCGCGGACGTGCTCGCCGGCCGCCCGACGCCCAACGCCGACGGGCAGTCGGTTCCGGGCCCCGCGGTGGACGAACCGTCCGGGCCCGAGCCGATGGACGAGGCGTTCGGCGAGGCCTCGGGGGCGGAGGGGCGGCCAACGCAGCCGGCCCCGGACGACGAGGTGTCGCTCTCGACGATCTTCGGCGACGGGAAGTCCTCGGGGTCCTCCGCCACGAACGCGTCGGGGCGGGAGTCCGCGAGCGGGCAGGCGCCGGGCGGGTTCTCGTTCGACGAGTTCTACGGGAGTTCCCGGGGGTCGGGAGGCGGCCGCGCCCCACGCGACACCCTCGCCGATGACGAGGGAGACGATGCCTTCCGGGACTGGCTCAAGAGCCTGAAGAGCTAGTGCGGATCGCTGTCCTCAACGGTCCCAACCTCAATCTCCTTGGCACGCGCGAACCGGAGCTGTACGGTCGGCGCACGCTCGCGGAGATCGAGCAGGCGACCGCCGAGCGGGCCAGCCAGCTCGGCGTCGCGGTGGCCTGGCACCAGACCAACCACGAAGGCGAGCTCGTCGAGCTCGTCCAGGGCCTGCCCCGGACGGCCGACGGGGCGCTGATCAACGCGGCCGCGTTCACGCATACGTCGATCGCCTTGCGCGATGCGCTGCTCGCCGCCCGCACCCCGTTCGTCGAGGTGCATCTGTCGAACATCCACGCCCGCGAGCCGGAACGCCGTCACAGCGTCATCGCGGATCTCGCCGTGGGGCTCGTGACCGGCTTTGGCGCGGACTCGTACGTGCTGGGGCTGGAGGCGCTGGTCCGGCATCTTCGCGCCCGTGGTTGACGCGCATGCGCGCCGCCAGCGGGACGTGCGTGCGCGCCTGGCGGCGGAGCAGTTGGACGGCCTCGTCGTCACCCACCTGCCCAACGTGCGGTACCTGACGGGCTTCACCGGCAGCGCCGCGGTCCTAATCGTCCTCGCGGCCGAGACGGTGCTGGTCACCGACTTCCGGTACGAGGTGCAGGCGCCGCAGGAGGTGGGCAACGCGGCGCGGGTCGACGTCACGGCGAGCACCTGGAAACGGGTCGCGGAGCTGGTGCAGCGGGCGCGCGCGCGGGTGCTGGGGCTTGAGGCGGAGACGATGACCGTCGCCACGGCGGAGCGCCTGGCCGGTGCCGTCGGCGGCAGCGATGTACGGTCCACGCGGGGCCTCGTCGAGGCGCTGCGCGTCCAGAAAGACCCGGCCGAAGTGGATGCCATCCGTCGGGCTGCGGCGCTCGGG
>JAOTUO010000131.1 GCA_029863845.1 Myxococcales bacterium | reverse complement strand
TGAGCTTGCCCCGGTTGCGTAGACACACCAGATCGCACGAAAGTGCGGTAGGAGTGTGTCATGGAGAAGAGGAAGCGAAGATCATTCTCGAAGGCGTACAAGGCCGAGGTCGTGGAGCTGATCCGCAAGAGCGGCAAGAGCATCGGGACTGTGGCGGGTGAGCTGGATCTCTCGGAAACGGCTGTCCGTCGTTGGGTTCAGCAGGCCGAGATCGATTCGGGCGGAGGGCCGGCGGGGGCGTTGACGACCGCGGAGCGCGAGGAGCTCGCGCAGCTGCGCAAGCGGGTCAAGACGCTGGAGATGGAGCGCGAGATTCTAAAAAAAGCGACGGCCTTCTTCGCCAAGGAGAGCAAGTGAGATTCCGCTTCGTGGAGGCGGAGAAGGCCCACTACCCGATTCGATTGATGTGTCGCTGTCTTGCGGTCTCGCGCTCGGGCTACTACGCCTGGCGAAAGCGTCCCCCGAGCGCGCGTGCGGAGCAGGATGCGCGCCTGGGGGTCGAGATCGCGGCGTCGCATCGCGCGAGCCGCAGGACCTACGGAAGCCCTCGCATCCTGCGCGACCTTCGCGAGGAAGGTCACCGCGTCTCGCGCAAGCGCGTGGCTCGCCTGATGCGGGAGCTGGGCCTCGAAGGGCGCCGAAAGCGCCGTTTCCGGGCCACGACGGACTCCCGGCACCGGTTCCCGGTGGCGCCGAACGTCCTGATGCGAGACTTCGACGTCGAGGCGCCCAACACCGCATGGGTCACGGACATCACGTACGTCGCGACCCTGGAAGGCTGGCTGTACCTGGCGGTGATCCTCGATCTCTTCTCCCGAAGGGTCGTGGGGTATGCCCTGAGCGAGCGGATCGATCGAGCCCTCGTGCTCGAGGCCCTTCGCGAAGCCCTCGTGCGTCGGCCTGGAGCGCGCGATCTCATCCACCACTCGGATCGGGGCAGCCAGTACGCCAGCCACGACTACCGGGACGCTCTGGATCAAGCCGGGATCACGTGCAGCATGAGTCGTCGGGGAGATTGCTGGGACAACGCGGTCGTCGAGAGCTTCTTCGGGACGCTCAAGATGGAGCTGCTCTACGAGCTTCCGCTCCAGACGAGCGCCGCGACCCGAAGCGCCGTGGCCGACTACATCGAGATCTTCTACAACGTCCGTCGGCGCCACTCGTCGCTGGATTACCGAAGCCCGGTGGAGTTCGAATTGAAGAGCGGGGGACTCGGGGGCTCCGCCCCCGAACCCCCGTTTATGAATGAAGGAAGAAGAGAACAGGAAGGACCTGGACTCACGGTGTAAGCTGAGTGTCTACGGAATCGGGGCAGACCCAGCTTGCCAGGGTGCGCCCCACCTGGACATCACACAGCGACGAAAAAGGCTTTCCACTTTTCGGTAGATCCTTTCTTGGTGTAGTCGGCTCGCCCTCCCGGCAACGCAATTCTCCGACTCTGCGTGCCCAATGAAACTCATTCAAATGGGTGAGTTTTCTAATCCAAATGTAGTACAGCGGGCTGTCGTTCCGGCATCGGATGAAGAAGGGGGGGGCCGGGGTGTGTCGGCGCTGACAGTCGCCCCACCGCGAAGCGGGATGCCAAAAGCCGCTGAGATTTCTGGGTTGCAAAAAGCGACCGGAGAAGGCCGGTTCTCGTCGGGGCTACCGGCTCATTCGTCTCCGCCGCACCGCCAGCGCTACGACGCCGGTGGCGAGCAGGAGCGCGGTGGACGGCTCGGGGATCGGGTTGGGCGAGACGACGATGCTGCCGCCCGCCCGGACCTCCAGATTGCCCACTGGCTCGGGGACGCGCAGCAGCACGTCGACGGAGAGGTCGTCGGAAGCTAACGGACAGTCGCTGGTGCAGAGCAGCAGTTCGTTGACGTGGACGGTCGCTCCGAAGGCGAAGATGATCTCCAAGGCGTTCAGGAGAACCGTGTCCGCGGCCAGGCCGTTCGGAACGAAGACGTACACGTCCTCGGTCGTCGTCAGTACGAGATCGGCGGCGGGAGTGGCGTCGATCACGAGGAGGCCGGTGAACTCAACCCCCTCGACCATGATCGCATCAGCGCGGCCGGACGATGACAGCACGGAGATCGGGAAAAAGACTAACGCGAAGAGCGTCGTGATGAGCCTGTGCCTGGACATAGGAGCACCCTTCCGGTCCCTTCCCAGGCCCCACCATTCTACACTGGATTGGGTGATGTCTGGAAGGCTGTTGCTACAGCCCCCAGCGCCTCCGCCTCACCGCCAGCGCCACGAGGCTGGTGGCGAGGTGGAGGGCGGTGGAGGGCTCGGGAACGAACCGAATCCTCGCACTAGTGTGAATTACGTCGTACCTCTTGGCGGTAGCATGTAACTTGGTGGTGACGTTAGTCGGAACCGGTGCTTAACGAGCTTCTCGCTCGCGGCTACTTCCCACGGGAACTTTCACCGCCACCACCACTTGTTCGAGGACCGGCTCGAGCGCGACGCCGCACTGCGGCGCATGGTGCGCCGGGCGGGCCGCGATATCCTCCTTGATCTGCTCGAGCTCCGCAGGGCGGACCTCGCGTCGCGCGGAACCGTTCCCGAGAGCTGGCTCGCCTGCGAGGCGCGTATACGAAGGGAGCTCGAGCGGCAAGCGAACGCCGCGCCGGGGCTGGCGATCGCGGGGGAGGACGTGATGCGCACGCTCAGCGTGGCTGCGGGACCCGAGGTCGGACGCTGGCTCGCGCGCGCGCAGCGCTACGTCGAGGAGCACCCCGAGCAGAACGAGCGGCGGGCCCTCGTGGCCTGGCTGCGCGAGGCGGACTCGCGAAAGCGGAGAGAGGAGTAGGCCGTGTATCCGACGATCATCGAGCTGTTCGGGATCGAGATCTCGAGCTTCGGCTTCATGGTCGGCATCGCCTTCCTGGTAAGCGGCTACCTAGCGGCGCGCTCGTTCGAGCGCGCAGGGCTTCCGGGGGACGATGGCTGGCGCGTCACCGTCTGGGCGCTCGTCGGCGGGATCGCTGGCTCCAAGCTCTGGTACGCGTTCGAGCACCTCGCCCGCGGCGAGGGCGGGAATCTCGTCGAGCTCTTCTTCGCGCGTGTCGGCCTCACCTGGTACGGAGGTCTGGTCGGCGGTGTGGTCGCGTCCCTGCTCTGCATCCGGGTGACGAAGCTGCCGTGGCTCACCGTGTTCAACTGCGCCGCGCCGTCGCTCGCGATCGGCCAGGCGCTCGGGCGCGTGGGCTGCTTCCTGGTCGGCGACGACTACGGGCGAGTCACAGACGCACCCTGGGGGATCGCGTTCCCGAACGGTCTCCCGCCGACGGAGGCGCCGGTCCACCCCACCATGCTCTACGAGATGGCCTGGCTGGTGCCGGTGTTCGCGTGGCTCTGGTCGCGGCGGGGGCGCTCGCCTTTCCTGTTCGGCGAGTACCTGTTCTTCGCCGGCCTGGGTCGGCTCTGGATCGAGGCCTTCCGCACGAACCCGGTGCTGGTGGCGTCGCTCAGTAATGCCCAGGCGGTGGCACTCGCGTGCATGGTGGCGGGCGCGTGGGGCTGGCTCTACCTGCGCGGGCACCACACCTAGGTGCATGATCGGGGATCTGGGGGACGTCGACGCGGGGTTCACTCGACGTATCCCAGGGCGCGGAGCTTCTCCCAGGCCTCGACGTCGAGGGGGATGACGGTGCTCGGGTCGATCGTTCGGGCACGGCTCACGAAGGTGTCGAGCTCGCGTCGCAGCGCCTGGTAGCGGTCTTCGGGAATCGTGGTGGGGGTCTCCTCGCGCGGATCCACGGCCAGATCGTACGCTTCCTCGCTCACCCGCTCCGAGTCCTGGTAGACGTGGATCAGCTTGAAATCGGGGGCCCGCACCGCGTAACGCTGCCGGCCGCCACCGGGGTGCTCCGCGGTACCGGGGACGGCCGAGGCGTGCAGAATCGCGTCTTCGTCGGACCCGCTCGCCGCGTCTCCGTCGAGATGCGCCCGGATGCTGCGGCCGTCCAGCGACCCCTCCGACGGGATCCGGAGCAGATCCAGCAGCGTCGGGACGATGTCGAGGGTGCGGACCATCGCGCCGACGCGCCGCGATTGCGTCCGACCGGGAAGCCGCACCAGCATGGGGACGCGCAGCACCGAATCGTAGACGGAGCCCGTGTGACAGCAGTCGCCGTGCTGACCGAGGCTCTGTCCGTGATCGCCCACGATCCAGATCAGCGCCGTCTTCCAGAGGCCCGAGAGCTGCAGGCCCTGTAGGAATTCCCCGAGCAGGAGATCCAGGTAGGCGATCTCCTGATCGTAGTCCTCCTCCGGCATCTCGAAGTACATGCACGGAGGGAGATAGGGTTCGTGGGCGTCGAACAGGTGCAGCCAGAGCAACGCGGGGCTCGCGGGGACGTCCCGAAGCCAGCGCAGGGCCTCCAGGACGGTCTCGTCGGCCGTGCGCTCAAAATGCCGTCCCTCGCCCAGCGGGACGCTCCGAAAGCTGCGCCGTCGGTTGAAGCCCGGATTCCGAAACGAGTCCTGGTAGACCTGAAAGCCCTGGTCGAACCCGAAGCGGTGATCGACCGTGTACGCGCTCGTGAAGGCTGCCGTGGCGTACCCGCGTCCGCGCAGGATCTCCGCCAGCGTGGTCCGGTCCTCGTGGAGGTAGAAGCGGCCGTTGTCGCGCACGCCGTGCCGAACGGGACCGAGCCCCGTGAAGATCGACGCGTGCGACGGCGTCGTGCTCCCCGACGGGGAGTAGGCGTGATCGAAGATCACGGCCTGTGCCGCGAAAGCGTCCAGTGTCGGTGTGCGGGCGGGCGCGTACCCGTAGGGGCCCAGCCGATCGGCCCGGACGGTGTCGAGCGTCACGAGGACGACCGATGGCCGCTTTCCCCACGTTCTCGACTCGATCCGACCCAGGATTTCGGAGATCTCCCGGAGGTTGCGACGGGCGTGGGGCTTGAGTCGGCAGGGCGGCTCGCGGGCGATCCGGTACTCGTCGGATGCCGCGGCCGCCTCCGCGCAGAACCCACCCAGCGAGACAGCGACCGCGAGGACCAGCGCAGATCGCAGCATGCGCGCCCCTCCCTCGGGCCCGAACATCTTACGCGCGTTTGGCGTGCGCCGGCACGCTCGATCTGCGCCCTCGCTGCCGACGAATGAGCGCCAACGGATCCCGCGCAGCGAGATGCCCCCCGGGGGCGACGACGCGGCGCCACCGTATTTTCATGCAGGCCCTTCACACATTCGGCGTCTCGTAACCACATCTCCCTGAACGACGCGAATGGGAGACGTGATGCGGAAGTTGCCGATGCGGCCCCCGGGACGGCGGATTCTCGGTCTGGTATGCGCGCTCGTGCTCGCCTCAGCGGCGGGTGGAGCCCAGGCGGTCCCCTTTCTCCTGAACGTCGAGCTCGACACCGGCGCGACGGACAGCTGGGGGACCCTCGAGGTGGAGGAGACCGCCGCCGGCAGCCTCCTGTTCGAGATCCACCTGAACGACGCCCTCGGCCCGGACGCGGACCTCCACAAGTTCTACTTCAACCTCGCCTGCGACGCGGTGGCGACGGACGTGGTCACGCTGGACGCCGTGGAAAGGGATTACAAGCTGCGCGCCGACCCGCCCGTGAACGGCGGCGCCGGCACCGACTTTGACTACGCCGTCTCCTTCGGGAACGGCGCCGGGAGGCGCGGAAACGGGATCCTCCCGGACGCGCACTTCGAGATCCTGGGCCAGAACCTCGATCTCGCGGCCCTGACCTCGACCTTCTCCACCAGCGCCTCAGGCATCGCGGCGTTCTTCGCGGTCCACGTCCAGGGAACCGAGACCTACCTGGGTGCCGACTCCGAAACCGTGGTCGCGACGGTTCCCGAGCCCGGCACGGTGCTGCTGCTGGCGCTCGGTCTGATCCCGCTAGCCCTGCGCCTGCGCTGATCCCCGCCGCCGAGCGGAAACGGCTCAGCCCGGCCGGCCGTCGACGCGGGGGGCCGTGAGGATCGGCGCGTAGAGAACCGTGAACACCCCGAAGGCCGCCGCCCACAGCACCCCCGAGACGACGTCGACGGGCAGGGCCTGCGCGGGCCACGCGACCGAGCCCACGGTGCGAACGACAGCGCCTGCCGTGACCAGCGCGTACGCCGCGGCGATGCCCGGGATCGCGGAGAACGGGCGACCCGTGTGGCCGAGGGGCACGCGGCTCATCACCGCCAGGATCATGGTGCCGAAGGCCCCGGCGGTGAGCGCGTGGAGCGCGCTGGTCGGCGGGGGCCAGCCGGCGAGGTCGCTGGCCGCGAGGCACCCGAGCCCGACGGGCACCCACGCGTAGCCGAGGTGGAGCGACCAGAGGAGGGGGTCTCTCCCGACGCGGCGACTCTGCCAGCCGGCCATCCGCACCGCGAGGAGGAGCGCGGCGACCGCGGCGGCGAGGCCGCTGGCGGTCGAGCGAGGCGCCACCAGGTCGGCGAGCCCCAGGGCCAGGACGGCCGCCGGCGTCAGCCACTCGACGGGTCGCCGCGAACGCAGGCCCGGCTCCTCACCCGCCCGACGCAGCGCATTGGCGGTGAAGCTCGGGATGATGCGACCGCCGATCACGACCACGAGCAGCGTCACGAGATCCACGGCGACCCGAAGACCCGGGCGGGCCGCACCCTGGAGGAGACCGAGGGCGTCGAGGTGGAACATCAGGTTCGCCGCGAACAGGGCGATCAGGATCGGAACGAATCCGTAGTTGCGCGGCTGGCGGGCGGCGATCAGTCCGGGCGCCAGCACGGCGGCCAACACGGGAAGGAACGCGAGATCCACGGCAGCGGCCGCGCCCCCGTGCAGCAGCGCGCCGTCCAGCATCGCGAGGCGACCGGCGATCCACAGCGCAGCGACGGCGGCGAGGCCTCCGCCGCTCAAGGCCCGCCGGCCCGTCCACACCGGCACCGCGGTCAGCAGGAAGCCCGCGATGGCGGCCGCGATGAAGCCGAAGAGCATCTCGTGGGCGTGCCACTCGATGGGCGTCCACGCGCGAGGCGGCGCGGCCCAGCCCGTGAGGACCGCCACCCAGGTGAGCGGCAGCGCACAACCGAAGACGCCGGCCAGGAGGAAGAAGGGGCGGAAGCCGCGCGCGAAGAGCACCGAGCTTCGGGTCCACACCTCGGACCGCGAGCCCCGCGTGCGGGGGCTCAGAGGCCGAAGCGGACGGTCACGAGATTCCAGGTGAAGAAGAAGCGCTCGCCGGCGGTCCGAGGTGCAAGGATGTTGAAGAGCATGTTGGATCCGACCGTGACGTCGTCGCTGACTGGATACTCCAGCCCGAAGCCGAGGTTGAACAGGAAGCCGACGTCGTCTTCGTCGCAGAAGACTCCGCAATTATCACGGTGGATGTAGGCCAGGCCGAGACCGCTCTGGAGGAAGGGCCGGAGCTTCTGGACGTCCTCGTTCTGGGCGCTGCCCAGGTCGAAGGCGTACGTGAAGTTGGCGGTGGGAGCCAAGATCACGCGGGGGTCCGAGACGCCGAGCTGGATCAGCGGCCCCAGCGTCATGTGGTCGTCGATGGCATAGGGGAACTCCCCGCTCAGAACGAAGGTCTCCGGAGTCGCCGTGAATCCGAGGCCGCCACGGAACGACCAAGAGCCCTCCTCCGTCCCCTGGGCGCCGGCGACGCCCGCGGACGCGAGCGCGATCGCGATCGCAATCGCGCCCAGACAGAACGCCAAGGGAATCCTCGAGATCGAAGTGCGCATACGGCCCCCCCGCGGTGGATGAAGTCGGAGACAGCTGATTGTCCACGTTGAGGGGCGGTCCGCAAGGCGCCTCCGGCCCGAGCGGGGTGATTTCACACCGATCCCCTTCCCCCTGACGAGTTGACACGCCCCGGCCGGTGATCAGCTTATTGGCGTGGATGCACCGAAGCGCGAGACCCTTGTCAACAAGCCGGCCAACCCGGAGACCAAGGCGCCTTTCGACGGCGCCGTCGCGGTCTGGGACTTCTGGCTCCGCCGTCTCTACCTGGAGGCCCTCACCGAATTGGATCGCCGCCGGCTGGACTGATCGCCCAGGCGCCTCGCGTCTAGTTCGCGATGCCCGACCAGCGATCGGTCGCCTGGGGGCCCGCTGCGCGTCGCACCTCGACCAGGATGCCGGTGAGCTGCGCCATGCCCGAGACGGGCTCGAGACGGTCGGCCCCGTCGGCGGCGAGGAGATTCACGTTCACTCCGCTCGTCTTGCTCGCCACGGACAGTCCCGGCGCCTGCTGGTGACCCCAGCCGTGCGGTAGCGCCACCGTGCCGGGCTGGAGGTCAGAGAGCCAGTGCACGGGCACGCGCACGCGGCCCACGTCGGAGCTCACGTCGGCCAGGTCGCCGTGGCCGATCCCGGCCGCCCGCGCGTCCTCCGGGTGCATGTAGAGGTAGTTGGTGTGGCGCGGACCCGCGACGAAATCCGGTTCGTTGTGGGTCCACGAGTTGTGCGTCTTGACGTGGCGGCGCGTGATGAGCTTGAGCCGCCCCTGGTTCGCCGCCTCGCGCTCGAAGGCGGCCTCGAGCCGGCTCGCCTGTTCGAGCAGCGCACGCGGCGCGAGGTCGATCCGCCCGTCCTCGGTGGCGACGCGCCGTCCGAGGTAGTCGTCGGGCCGGTGCGGGGGAAGCGGCCGGCCGTGGGGCTCGCGCACGAGCTTGCGGAAGCTGCCGTTCCCGGTGAGGCGCAGCACCGCCGACATCAGGAATTCCTGGGGCAGCGACGGCTGCGCCTTTCCGTGGCGGCGCGTGTAGAGCGCCTTCGCCCACTCCAGCACGCGCTGCACCGCGCGCGAGCCGAAGAGCGGCGTGCCGCAAGCGCGCGCGAGATCCAGGTACAGGGTGGCCTCGTCCCGCGGCTCGCCCTCCGGCCGAACCACTGGTCGCGTGGCCTGGAGGTAGGGCCGCGACTGCATGCCCATGAGCAGAGGGAACGCGAAGGGCAGGTCCCAGCGTTCGATGGGCGTCGTCGCCGGAAGCACGTAGTGCGCGAGCGTCGCGGTTTCGGTGGGCAGGATGTCGATCGCCACGAGCAGCTCGAGACGCTCGAAGGCCGCGCGCAGCCGTTCGGAGTTGGCCATCGTGAGGATCGGATTGCCGCCGGTGCAGAAGAGCGCCTTCACCTGGCGCTCGCCCGGGGTCAGGATCTCGTCGGCAAGCACCCCGCCCGGAAAGGCGTCGTTGACGGCGGCGAAACCGCCGATGCGCGATCGCTCGCGGCTCAGTCCGAAGCCGCTCCGGCGCCCGAGCTTCGCAAAGTCGAGGACGCCGCGGCCGACGAGCGTCCCGCCGCGGCGGTCGAGGTTGCCGGAAACGGCGTTCACGACCTCCTGGATCCAGAAGGCCAGCGCCCCATGGCCGCCCATGTTCACGCCGGTGGAGCTGTAGAGCGCGGCGCCGTCGGCCTCGCGGTAGGCGCGCACCATCTCGCGCAGCGTCTCGGCGGGGATGCGCGTCGCCGCCGCCGTGCGCTCGGGCGTCCACGGCGCCGCGAGTGCTTCGATCGCGTCGAGGCCCTTCGTGTGACGCGCCGCGCGCGCGCGGTCCACGCCGCCGCTGCCGAGAAGCTCGTTCAGGAACGCCAGGTAGAAGAAGACGTCCGTCCCCGGACGGATGAAGACGTGGGTGCCCGCGGCCTTCGCCGTCTCGGTTCGGCGGGGATCGACCACGAAGACGCGACCGCCGCGCGCCTCGATCGCGCGCAGCCGCTTCAGGGAGTTGGGCACCTGCAGGAAGCTCCACTTGTAGACGACCGGGTTGGCGCCCACCACGATCAGGCACCCGGTGTGGTCGACGTCGGGGAAGGGCTGCGTGAAGGGAAAGCCGTAGACCTCGCGGGCCACCGCGAACTTGTTGCTGCAGTCCTGGGTGGCCGAGGCGTACAGGCTCCGCGAGCCCACGCCGGTCATGAAGCCCTGGGCGAAGATCGGGTGGAGCAGGCTGAAGCCGGCGGCGGTGCCCACGTACATGGCGATGGAATCCGGGCCGTCGTCCCGGCGCAGCTGCTTGACCTTGGCGCCGATCTCGGCGAGGGCCTGCTCCCACGACACGCGGTGGAAAGTCCTTCCGATCCGCTTCATGGGGTGCCGCACGCGATCGGGCGACTCGAAGAGCCGGTGCTGCTTGAGCCCCTTCACGCAGGCGAAGCCCCCGGTGGCGACGTGCTCGGTGTCGGGGCGGATCTCGACGACCTTGCCGTTCTCGACGGAGACCTCCAGCCCGCACAGCGACTCGCAGATCCGGCAGAAGGTGTGATGGGTCTCGGCCAGGGCTGCGGCTCCGGAACGGCGCGGGAGAGTTCGGATGGCGCGGCCAATCTAGCTCAGGCAATGTGCCGTGGGAGGAACGCGCCCTGGGTGACCGTGCCAGCGCCGCGGCGCTGCTGGCGTCCGCGCTGCTCGCCGGGAGCCCCGCCGGGGCGGAGGGCAGCGCGCCCGCGGCCCTGGAGCCTCCCGGTGCCGACTGGAACCTGCTGGCCCGTCCCGTGACCGCACTCCAGACGCGTCTCGAGGACGCCGGAATCACCTTCACCGTCGATCTCGCCTTCATCGACCAGTACGCCGATCGCGTCCTGCGCGGGCAGCACAACTACGGGACCTTCGCGTGGCGCACGCTCGGGGATTGGAAGCTCACGTCCAGCGAGCGCTGGGGACAGGGCCGCCTGAACTGGAACCTGCTCGGAGCCGTGGGGCTGGACTACGACACGGGCTCCCAGACGATCGACGGCAACATCGGGTCGGTCTCGGTCCCACACACCAACGTCGTTCCGGACCCGGCCGCCCTCGACGAGCTGTTCTGGACGCAGATCGCCGCGGCGGGGCGCTTCGTCGTCCACGCCGGCAAGATCAACCAGAACACCCACTTCGACGCCAATCGCGTCGCGAACGACGGCTTTCG
>JAOTUO010000130.1 GCA_029863845.1 Myxococcales bacterium | reverse complement strand
GGCGTCCAGATCAGCTTCCAGTCGCCGAGGATCACGGCGCGGAATCGGCCCGACACGTCGTTGCGCACCCGGCGGGCCACGAGCTCCGGGAAGTACGAGTGCCCGCTCTCGACGAAGACCGGCTCCGCCGGCAGGGCCTCGCCCGCCAGACAGGGGATCAGGGATCGACCTTCCACCTGGCGCTTCAGCGCCGGCGGCGGCTCGCGACCGAGCAGATCCATGAGCGTGGGGACCACGTCCACCAGCGAGACCCAGCCCGCGCAGCGGCCGCGCCCGTGCGCGCGATGCGACCGGGGAAGGACGATCGCGAGCGGAACGCGCGCCCCGGCATTGTAGACGTAGTCGCCGTGGTCGAAGTAGAAATCGTGCTCCCCCAGGCTCTCACCGTGATCCGCGGCGAAGATCACGATCAGGTCGTCGCCGAGGCGCTCGCGCACGGTGGTGACCAGGCGTTCGATCTCGCGGTCCAGGGTGCCGATGTCGGCGGCGTAGAGCCGGTTCACGTGGCGGTTGACCGACTCCGGCAGCGGGTTGCGGTGCGTGACCGTGGCCTTGGACAGCTCCTTCGGGAAGGGATGCCTCGGCGGGGCCAGCTCGCCGAAGCGGAAGCGGTAGGGGCCGCGATACTCGGGATCGAACGCGGCGGCGACTGCGGGATCCGGCTGGTACGGCACGTGGGGATCGATGTAGTGAACCCAGGCGAAGAGCGGCGCCGCGGGTTCGGGACCCCCGATCGCGCGCAGCGCCGCGTCGGTGGTCGAGCGGGCGCTCCGCACGTCGGCGGCCGCGTCGTAGAGCTGGAAGCCGCGCGCCAGCCCGCGCCTGCGCGGGAGGATGTGGTTCGTGACGACCGCCAGCGTCCGATAGCCGGCGGCCTCGAGAACCTCGGTCACCGGGATCACGTCGGCCGAGAGGGCGTCGGTGAGCGTGCGCACGCCGGTCGTATGTGGGTACGCGCCGGTGAGCAGCGAGGCCAGCGCCGGCGTCGTCCGCGGAACCGGGGTGACCGCCTGCTCGAAGTACCAGCCTTCAGCCACGAGCGAATCGAGAAACGGCGTGGTCGACCGGTCGTAGCCGTTCACGCTCATGTAGTCGGGACGCAGCGTGTCGACGGTGAGGAGCAGCACGCTCGGCGTCCCCGGATCGCCCGGGCCACACGCCGCGAGTGCGGCCGCGAGAAATCCCACTCGAAGCACGGGGCGCATCGCGTCCGTAGGCTAGCGCCTCGCTCTCGCGCGAGCGCGCGCCGACGCCGCGCGTGCCCGCCGGAGCGTCACTGCGCGCTGTCGGTCTCGAAGTGGACGTAGTGCAGCGGCGTCTCGAAGCCCATGCGCTCGTAGACCGGCCGGCCCAGCGCCGACGCCTGGAGGCTGGCGAGCTCACAGCCGGCGGCGATGCCCGCCTTCACCGCCTCCCAGGTGATCGCCTCGCCCAGGCCGCGTCCCCGGCGCGCCTCGAGGGTCGCCACCCAGTAGATGCCCGCCACGGCGTCGGTTGTCACCACCGCAGAGGTGCAGGCGGGCCGGCCCTCGACGGTCCCGAGATAGAGGCTCACGTTCGGGAGCGCCCAGAACTCCTCGGTGAGGAACTGGGGTCCCGCCTGGGGCGGCAGGCCGAAGCCGGCGAAGGCCGTCGCCTGGAAGTGCGCCAGATCCTCCGGGGTCTCGACGAGCCGGGCGCAGAGCTGCGGGTGGGGCTTCGAGGCGTCCCGGATCGGGCGCAGGCACATCCCGGGCATGCGTGCGACCTCCCGGTAGCCCGCCGCCCGCAACCCGTCGGCACAGTCGGCGATGAGTCCGTCCCGCACGGTGATGCGGTAGGGGAGCTTCTGCTCGCCGAAGTAGCGAGCGGCGCGCCGGATGCAGGCGTCCAGGTCCCGGATCGGGGTCTTCAGGAAGGCCGTGTTGAACTCCGCGCTCGGAACGCCGCAGCAGGTGATGTACACGTCCTGGTTCTCGACCACCTCGCCCAGGCGCGACGTGCCGAAGAGGGCGCCGTTCGCGTGGCAGTAGTTCAGATCGAGGTCGTGGAGGATCTTTGCGTCCATGTGCGTGCCCGTCCGGATGCTCTCGCCCCCAGGGCGAAGACGGCCGCCTACCCGAGCCAGCCGGGGACCGGAAGCCCCTTGCCGCGGAGAAAGGTCGGATTGAACAGCTTCGACTGGTAGCGGGTTCCGGAGTCGCACAGCACCGTCACGACGGTGTGTCCGGGGCCCAGGTCCTGCGCCAGCCGGATGGCGCCGGCGACGTTGATGCCGCTCGACCCGCCCAGGCACAGGCCCTCCTCCTTCAGCAGGTCGAAGACGATCGGCAACATCTCCTCGTCCGGAATGCGGTAGGCGTCGTCGATGGGAGCGCCGTCGATGTTCCGGGTCACGCGCCCCTGCCCGATCCCCTCGGTGATGGAGCTGCCCTCGGACTCGAGCTTTCCGTGCTTGAAGTAGTGGTACATGGCCGCTCCCATCGGATCGGCGGCGGCGATCACCACGTTCGGGTTCCGCTCCTTCAAGAAGCGCCCCACACCGGCGATCGTGCCGCCCGTGCCGATCGCACAGGTGAAGCCGTCGATCCGGCCCTCGGTCTGCTCCCAGATCTCGGCGCCCGTGGACCGGAAGTGCCCGTCGCGGTTCGAGAGATTGTCCCACTGGTTGGCGTAGAGCACGCCGCGGGGCTCGCTCGCGGCCAGCTCCTTTGCGAGGCGCTCGGCCACGTGGACGTAGTTTTCCGGATTCTTGAACGGGACGGCGGGCACCTCGCGCAGCTCCGCCCCGCACAGCCGCAGCATGTCCTTCTTCTCCTGGCTCTGCGTCTCCGGGATCACGATGACCGTGCGGTAGCCCCGGGCGTTGCCCACCAGCGCCAGGCCGATGCCCGTGTTCCCCGCGGTGCCCTCCACGACGACGCCACCGGGCTGGATCTCGCCGCGCTCCTCGGCGTCGAGCAGGATGTATTTCGCGGCGCGGTCCTTGACCGACCCTCCCGGGTTCAGAAACTCGGCCTTGCCGAGGATGGCGCACCCGGTCAGCTCGGAGGCCTTGCGCAACGCGATCAGCGGCGTGTTCCCGATCGCGTCGATGAATCCGTTGCGTACCTTCACGTGGCCGGGCTCCTGCCTCGAATCGACCGGACGGCGAACGCAGTCCGTGCATTCTAACCCCCGACGGCGCGCCGCAGGAGGGCGCGATCGGAGGCGTCGAGGGGCAGCTGCTCCGCCCGGCGGATCGCCGCCGGGCTCATCTTGCGCAGGGTCTTGCGGAGGACGTCCAGGAGCTTCGTCTCGTCGAGCTGTGCGGCGAGCTCGTGGAGCTGGGTCTCGACGAAGACGAGGCACAGGGCGTCCTCGAAGACCTGGACCTCGGGGTCGCGGCCGAGGTCCTTCTTCTGGACGAGGTCCTGCACGCGGCCGATCGTCGCGTCGTCGTAGCCCTCCGCGGCCAGGATCTTCGCCACCTCGCGCGCGTGCAGCACGTGCAGGGCGCGACGCCAACGCAGGTAGCCGCGCCGCCCGGCCGGGTACTCGGAGCGGGGGATCGTCCAGCGGCGGATGTGATGGGCTCGCGCGGCCAGCAGCAGCGCGTCGCCGGGATCCGGCACCAGCGTCGCGACCCACTCGCTGGCCAGCTCGGCGTGCGCGAGCTCCTTGGGCCGCTGCTCGCCCCGCACGCGCAGCCGGTTCGGGTCGTCGGCATTGGCCGCATCGATCGCGACCAGCGCCCGGCGCAGGCGCTCGGAGTCGCCCAAGGGCGTCGCTCCCTTCGCGGCGTCAGTACTTCGTGAGGCTCGGGTCGATCCGCTCGATCCAGGCGAGGATGCCGCCCCTCAGATTCCAGGCCTTTTCGAAGCCCGCCTCGCGCAGCGCCGCCACCGCCTTGGCGCTGCGCCCGCCCGTCTTGCAGTGCACGATGGTGTGGGCCTCGCGGTCGAAGTCTCCCAGCCTACCGGCGAGGCTTCCCAGCGGCACGAGATCGCCTCCGAGGTTGCAGGTCTCGTATTCCCGGACCTCGCGCACGTCGATCAGCACGAAATCCGCGCCGGAGTCCCGCAGCCGCTTCAGCTCGTCGACCTCGATGTCCCACGGGCTCTGCGCCTGCGCGCGCGGCGGCGCGGCGCCGAGCCGCTGGAGAAGTGCTTCGGCGGCGATCGCCTCACGGGCCGCCACCGCGACGGCCAGCGGCTTGCGGGCGTCCTCGGAGTGAGCCCGCGTCAGCTCGCAGCCGGCGTCGCCGAAGAGCTTCTCGACGGCCGGGGCGATCGCGGCGCGCACGGCCGCGAAGCCGTCCGCGTCGTTCGGCGCCGCGAGCCGGTCGAGGAGCTGGAGCTCGAAGGCGTCCGTGGCGAAGCGCAGTCCGCTGGCGGCATCCGCCTCGAGCACCCGGACCGCGATCAGCGCCTTGCGCAACGTGTCGAGCAACGCCTCGCCCAGAGGCAGCGGGCCGCAGCGCTTGCGGGTCACCAGCAACCCGACGCGGCCCCCGGTCGCGTCGATCGCGTAATCGACGTCGTGGCCGATCAGCATGACGCCCGGCCCCTCGGTCACGTGCGCGTAGTCGGCGACGTCGACCAGCAATCCCTCGAAGCCGGCCTGCTGGATGACGCGGTGGAACAGGGGCACGAAGGGCTCCAGGTCGACCGGCGCCCGCGGGTCGGGCGTGACGAAGAACTTGACGGCGATGCGCTGGAGGTTCATGGACCCGCCTCAGGCGCCCGGCCCGGCCGCGACCGCGATCCCGCCGCCGCCGGCGGCCGCCGCGCTGATGCGGGCCTCGCAGGCGTGCGCGGCCTCGATGAAGAGCAGCGCCTCCTCCACGCGCCGGGCCGCCACGTCGCGATCGACGGCGGCGGGCGGATCGGCGTGGCGGTCGAGCAGGTACTGGCCGAACTTTCCCCGCGCGTACTTGTCGAAGAAGCGCTCGCTGTCGAAGAAGCGCGTCCGGAACTGCTTCACGATGTCGTCCGCGGCTTCGGTGACGTCGATGTACTCGGTCCGCACCAGCGCCCGCGCCGCCGAGAGCATGGCCCGCCAGGCCAGGTCCTCCGCGGCCGCAGCGTCGCCCTCCTCGAGCGCCACCTGCGCGTCGAAGGCCTGGGACTCGGCCTTGACCACCTCGATGCCGAAGAGCGACACCACCTCGCCCGCGCACTCGCCGACGCCGAGGTCGCCCACGGTGAACTCGCGGGCGTCGGCCCAGTCCACGTAGAAGGTCGGGTCCTCGGCGTAGGGCGGCACCTTCATGAAGGGCTGGATGATCTCGCGCACGTTGCGCTTGCCCATGCGCGCCGTCCAGTCCTGGAAGCGCTCGTCCTGTTCGCGCCCCTGCGCGTAGGCTTCGGTCAGGGCCTCCACCGCCTGCGGGATCGCCTTGCTCGGGACCGAGCCCATCGCGAGCCCGTAGCTGCCGGCGTTCTCGGTCCACTGACCGCCGAGGATGACCTGAAAGTGCGGCACCGTGCGCTTGTCGATCTTGCGGCTGTTGCCGTAAAAGCCGATGTCGGCGACGTGGTGCTGGCCGCAGCTGTTGAAGCAGCCGGAGATCTTGATCTTGAGGTCCTGGATCGCCTGCGGCAGCGCCGCCGACTTCGCGGCCAGGCGCTGGCGCAGCTCGCCGGCGAGCCCCCGGCTGCTGGCGATGCCGAGCTTGCAGGTGTCGGTGCCGGGGCAGGCCGTCACGTCCACGATCGTGCCCGCCCCCGGCGCCGCCAGCCCGATCGCCGCGAGTTCCGCGTAGAGCTCCGGCAGGTCGGCCTCGGCGACGAAGCGCAGCACGATGTTCTGCTCCACGGTCGTGCGCAGGTTGTCGCCCACGTACTTGCACGCGATGTCCGCCAGCGCGCGCGCCTGGTCCGCCGTGATGTCGCCCAGCGGCAGGTGCACCGTCGCCACGGCGCAGCCCTCTTGGCTCTGGGCGTAGACGTTGGTCGTGTGCCAGGCGTCGAAGCCCTCGGGCCGGGCGCCGGACGCGAGCCGCGCCGCCGGCCGCGCCGCCTCGCCGCGCGTGCGCGGCGCCTGCTTCAGGAAGGCCGTCCAGCGATCGTCGTGGGGAAGCCGCTCGCGCTCCTCCTGCACGAGCCGCCGGAACTCGTCGATGCCGAGCTTCGCGACGAGGAACTTGATGCGCGCCCGGCCGCGGTTCTTCTTCTCGCCCAGCCGCGCGAACACGCGCGCCACCGCCTGCACCTGGGGCAGGAACTCCTCCTCCGGGGTGAATTCCGAGAGCACCTTCGCCTGGTGCGGCACGGCGCCGAGGCCGCCGCCCACCACGACCTTGAACCCGCGCTTTCCGTTCTCGACGCGGGCCACGAAGCCGGCGTCGTGCAGCTGCACCAGGCCGCAGGCCTCGTGCTCGCAGCCCGAGAAGGCCGGCTTGAACTTGCGCCCGAAGTCCTGCACGTCCGGGTGCCCCAGGAGGAAGCGCATGAGCGCGCTCGCGTAGGGCGAGACGTCGAAGGCCTCCGTCCGGCAGACGCCGGCGAGCGGACACGCCGTCACGTTGCGCACCGAGTTGCCGCAGGCCTCGCGCGTCGTGATGCCGACGGCGGCCAACCGCCTCATCAGGTCGGGCGTGTCCCCGATGTGGACGTAGTGCAGCTGGAAGTCCTGCCGCGTGGTCACGTGCAGGATGCCGTCCGAGTACTCCTCGGACAGCGCCGCCAGCGTCTCCATCTGCTCGGGCGAGACGCCCCCGTACGGGATCTTGATGCGCTGCATTCCGGGCGCGTCCCAGACCGTGTCCGGACCCTTGGTCGGCTTCGCCTCGTACGCGAGCGTGCGCACGGCGATGCCGTCGGCGCGCTGCCCGTTGTCGTAGCGCTGCCCGTAGACGCCGCGGCGAAGCCGCGTCTCCGCAAAGACCTTCTCCTCGAGCTTGCTCTGCCGGCGCAGCTCGAGCTGGCCCTCGAAGAGATCGATCTCCTCGGCCCACGCGGGATCCGTGCGATCGGCGAGGACTTCCTTCCAGGTCCGGCCCATCGAGGCTTGGTCTCCTGCCGTCGGGGCGCTCGGGGTACCGCGATGCCCCATGGGGTCGGATGCCACAGCGGGCACCGGGATTCACACCCTAACGGGCGCCCCCGCGCCGAACAAGGCGGGTCGCCGCCCGGCGGCGGGCCCCCGGGCACGTCCCCCCGCCGGCGACTACCCTCCGGAGCTTGTCCATGGATCTCGACATCCTCACGGTGAACCTCTGGGGTCTGCCCTGGCCGCTGACGCGCGAGCGTCACGCGCGCAAGCGGCGCTTCACGGAACACCTCGCCCGCCGCGCCTACGACCTCGTCGGAATCCAGGAGCTGTGGTGGCCCTGGCGGCGCACCCTCGCACTCGCCTCCCTGGCGCTGCCCCGGACGCGCCGCGACTCGGGTCTGGCGCTGGCGGGGCGGCTTCCCGTCCGCGACGAGTTGCGGGTGCGGCACTTCCGCCACGGCGGGGGCGTCGACCGCTTGAAGCGCAAGGGCGCCCTGCGCGCGAGCGTGGAGATGCCCTCGGGCGACCTCCTCTCCGTTTGCGTCGCCCACCTCCAGGCCGGGCGCCGCTACGCCGCGGTGCGGGCGCGTCAGCTCCGCCAGCTGCTCGACCCCCTGCTCGTGGAGCGTCGCCCCGTCGCCCTGATGGGCGACTTCAACTTCCACGACGAATGCGAGGAGGACCGCCGCAGCGCCGAGCACCTGCGATCCGCCGGCTTCGCGGATGCGGCGCTCGAGCTGGCCCAGGCGGAGCCCACCTACCATTCCGAGTCGAACGCCTACCTCCGGTCGCGCCACCGGGCGCACCGCTTCGACCGCGTCTACCTGAGGGACGGAGGTGGCCTGCGGCTGCGGCCGCTGGAGACGGAGGTAATGCACCTGCGCCCGCGTCCGGTCTCCGATCACCACCCCCTGCGCGTCCGTGTGCGCGTCTCCGGGTGAACCGCCTGCGGGGATCGGGTCGAGCACGCCCACGCTCTTCCTGCTGGTGGACGCGATCCCCCACGACCTGGCGCGGGAGGTGTGGGCCGACGGGGGTCTGCCCGGGTTCGCCGAGCCCCGCCCGACCGTCTCCGTCTTCCCGTCGTTGACCGAGGTCGCGGTGCCCTCGCTCCTGAGGGAGATCTTTCCCGCGCGGCCCCCGGGCTACGAGGCGCGCTTTTACCACGTCCCGAGCGGCGAGATCCGCGGCCCCGGCGATCCCGAGAGCGAGGCCGCGCTGGCGCCCTTCGCGGCCAGGCCACGGGGCCTCGTGGCCGAGGCCGCGATCTACCTGCTGCGGGGTCGGCTGGCCTACGCGCAGATCCGCTGGATCACGCACCGCTTCCAGCACGAGGGCGGTCCCTGGCTCGGCTACCTCTCGGCGACCGACGGCGTCGCGCACTTCAGTGGCCGCGAAGGGCTGGCCCGCTGCTTCCGCGACATCGGGGCGTCGGTGCACGATCTCCGCCTCGAGCACGAGCGCCGGCACGGGGTTCTACCCGGCGCCGTGCTGTGCAGCGACCACGGCGTCGCCTTCGGCGACCTCGACCACCTCTCCGCGCACGAGCTGGGTGAGCGCCTCGAGCGCGCGGGCTTTCACCTGGGCCGGGGCGGACGCGACGGTGCCCTTCTGGTTCCCTACGGCGACGTCGCCGGCGGCGTCGTCCACGTGGATGCGGCGCGGGCCGGCGACGCCGCGGAGGTCGTGATCCGCGCGCCGGGCGTGGACCTGGCCTTCGCCCGCGAGGAAGCGGGCGCCCTGGTGCTCGGCGGCGCCGGGGCCAGCCGTGCGCGTGTCCGATGGCGCAACGCGTCCTACCACTACGACGCGGAGCGCGGCGACCCGCTCGACTACGTCGCGGTGTGGGAGGCGCTCGAGCGGGCGGGCCGACTGCGGGACGGCTGGGCGGAGGACGCGGACCTGTTCGCTCACACCCGGAGCCACCGCTATCCCGACGCCCTGGCCCGCGTGCGCCTCGCCCTGGGCGACCTCGTCCTCTACCCCGCGCCGGTCCTGTTCTCGATGCAGGACTCGTTCACCTACGGGCCCGCGCTCACGCACGCCGGCGCGCGCCTGCTCGGCGGACTGGTCGGAAACCACGGCTCGCTCTCGGCCCGGCAGAGCCTCGGCTTCGCCGCCGTCACCCGCAACGGCGACGACCCCTGGCGCGGCGCACCCACCCTGCGGCCCGAGGACGTCTTCCGTCCCTGGGCGGAAGTCCTCCGCTCGGGTCGCCCCGACGCAGGCTGACACCGGACAGCGCGACCCCCCGGCCTCGACTGCACGGAGAAAACGGGAAGGGTAGAGTGAAGAGCGACGCCTCGGGAGACGCCTGTTGACGAAGAAACGGCGGACCAGGAGGAAGCGGCGGCGGCCGCGACCGGAGACCGCGCGCCCGCGCGTTCGAACCCTCGATGCAGCCGTCGCGCTGGCTGGGGCGCACGCATTCTGGGCCCTGATCCAGTGGAAGGAGCTACTGGCCGCACGGAGCGGCGCGCCGGCCTTCTGCGTACTCGGCGGCGGGGACGCCTGCGAAGTCGTCGTGAACTCCCCGTTCGCGGCCGCCATCGAACGCTGGACCGTCCTCCCGGTGGCGGGCTGGGGGGTCGTCTGGAGCCTGGCCGCCATCGCGCTGCCGCTGTGGACACGGATCCAGCGGGGCCGCGGCAGGCCGAGCGCTGCGTATTGGTCCGCCACCCTCGCGACGGCGGCGGCCGGAGCCGCTGCCGTCGTCGTGCTGGCCGCTGCATCCCTGGCTTCCGGCGCACTCTGCACGAACTGTGCGATCACCTACCTGCTCGCGGTCGCCTACGGGGCGGTGTGCCTCCGGGACCTCGAGCCCCCCGTGGTGAAGCAGGTCGCGCGGGGACTGCCGATCGCCGCGGCCGCGACCCTCGCCGCGTTCCTGCTGCTGCTCTATCCCGGGATCCAGACGTCGCGGGCCATCCGCGGGCAGAGCCCGGCATCGATCCGGCCGCTCGAGCTGCCACCGCAGAGCACCCTTGGCGATCGGGATCTGAGGAGCCTTCTACAGCAGCTGCCGGCCGCCGAGCTCCAGGCTCTCAGCGACGCCCTGGCGGCGTACGCGCGCGGCGCCGCGGTGCCGCCGCGGCCTCCGCGCTCGCTCATCGGGCCAGCTTTCGCGCCGGTGCGGATCACGGAGTTCTCGGACATCCTGTGCAGTCACTGCGCGGACCTTCACGAGACGCTGGCGACGATTCGCCGAACTCTCCCGCCGGAATCCTTCGCGCTCGAAGCGCGCCAGTTTCCACTGGACGCTGCCTGCAACCCCCATGTGACGGCGATGATGGGAAAGCCCGTTCGCTGCACCGCGGCGAAGGCGCTGATCTGCGCGGAGGAGGAGCCCTACTTCTTCGACTTCGCGAGTGCTCTCTTCGAGCGCCAGCGCACCCTCACGGAGAAGAACGTCTACGCGCTCGCGGAGCCCTACATCGCGCGCGAGAAGCTCGCCGCCTGCATGGCCGCCCCGGCGACGCAGGCGAAGCTCTCGGACGACATCGCCTGGGCCATGCAGACCGGCCTCCAGGGCACACCCCACGTGTTGGTGAACGGCCGGACGGGATCGGCCTTCGCGCCGTTCCTTCGCGCGATCGTGCTCGCCGGGGGCGATGCCGACCAGCCGTCGTTCTCGCAGCTGCCCGCGGCGCAGCCGCCGCCGTCCCGCCGCAACTGAACCGCGCGCAGCCTGGCTCGATCGAGTGCGGGCTCCGAGGAAGCCGCGTCGGGATGTGTGGCCAATCGGCCCTCTGCGCGCGTCGCTCCTGATGCGGTTTGCCTCAGCGGAAGACGCGATTCGTGACCCCGGCTCGCTCCGGCGCCGGCGAGCACGCGCGCCGTCCCGGCACGGAAGTTGCTAGCGCGGACGTGGGGGTCCCAGAAAACGCCCT
>JAOTUO010000129.1 GCA_029863845.1 Myxococcales bacterium | reverse complement strand
GTTCCCGGTGCACGCGGCGTTTGGACCGGAGGGCGAAGAGGCCGCGTTGGAGGCGACGCTGGCAGAGCTGCGGCGCCTTCTCGAAGCCCTGCCCGCCGAGGACCGCGAGCGCGTGCTGGACCTGGCGAAGCGATTGAGCGCGCGGTGATCGCCGGCCCGCCTCCGGCGACCTCCCCGCCCGTCAGCTCCGTTTCAGAAAGCCCCGTTCCACAACGAATTGGACCCGAAACGGACGAGGTAGTCCCCGGCCTTCAGGTGGAGTCCCACCAGCATGACGGCCGTCAACGAGGCGGCGACCACGACGGTCGCCGCGAGCAGACGGCGCTCGCTCCTTTCCATGTTCCGTACCCCCTCTGCGCCGGAGCGCAATCGATCGAGTGGAGTCGTTTGCGTGATCACTGCGTCGTCATCGCGTGGCGAGCGCGCTGCACTTCTCGGAACGGATCGCCGTTTCTTGAGAGGGAAATGACACGCCGCATCACTTTCTCGAGGCGTCGGTCCAGGGGCCGGCAGCAGACCGGCACAAGCGGCCGGGGGCGGGCGGCGGGCTCGACGGTGAGAGCGGTGACTCGCAGTCTCTGCGAGGCGGCGCCGCTTTCGAACGGGGTTCAGACGACCAGAAGGACGCCGCGGGCCGGTTCGGCGGTGGCCGTGGCGACGGCGTCGACGTACAGGCGCACCTGGGCTGCGTAGGCCGCCCGGCGCTCGGAGAGCTCGCCGTCGGTCTTGAAGTCGACGACGGTCCAGGCGGCGCCGCCCGGGTCGCCGCCGCCCTCCTCGCGGAAGGCGAGATCGACGACACCCTCGGCCAGGGAGCCGTCGTCGAGGCGGAGGACCACCGGCGCCTCGCGGCGCATGCCGCCTTCGGCGGCGCTCGCGGCCGCGCGGCGCAGCAGCGGGTGGTCGAGCGCGGCGCGCACGGCCACCGCCGCGGCATCGACCTCGTCCTCCGAGGCGCCGACCAGACGCCCCTGGGCCCGCGCGGCGGCGCGCACGGCGGGCTCGTCGGCGGCGAGGTCCACGGTCGCGAGCACGGCGTGCACGAGGGTCCCGAAGCGCTTGCCGCCGGGCCGGCCCCTGCGATCGAGCGCCACCTCCTGCACCTCGATGCCGTCGCCGGGCTCGCCCGACTCCCCACGCAGCACCGCCAGCGCCGTCACGGACTGCACGGCGATCGACGGAACGGACCCGCGCTCGAGCACCCCGCTCCGCGCGGCCTGCCAGTGCTCGTGCGCGCGCGTTCCCGCTTCGGCGTGCACCTCGCCAGCGTCCTCCTCCAGGATGCGCTGCTGCCGTAGCCCCACCTCCTCGCTGCGATCGAGATCGAGCGTGTGCGGGTCCCACCAGACGACACGGTGCGCGCCGGCGCGCGGCTCGTGCAGTCCCGGTCGCACCGAGGCCCCGGCGCCCCTGCGGGCCGAGTCGGGGCGCTCGAACACGCTGTCGCCGCCGAACTTCGGGCAGCCCGGCGCGGGCACGCCCTCGCGGCGGGCGGCGGGCTCGGGGTACACGACGGGATTCAGCAGGTCGATCCAGCCCGCGACCTCCTCGTCACCGATGACGGGAACGACCAGCAGATCCCGCGCGCGCGTCGCCGCCACGTACGCGATGCGCACCGACTCCGCCTCCTCGCGGCGAAGCTCCGCCCCGGCGGCCTCGAGCAGCTCGCGCGGCGCACAGCCGCAGAGCGGCTCGGCCCAGAGGCCCCGCCCGGGATCGACGTGGCGGCTGGGCACGGCCCGCGCGGCGCTACAGGTGGGATCGGCCAGCACCACCACGGGGAACTCGAGCCCCTTCGCGCGGTGCACCGTCATGATGCGCACGCCCTCGGTGCCCTCCTCGACGACGGGCGCGTCCTCGGCCTCGCCGCGCTCCGCCTCCTCCTCCATGCGCTCGGCGAAGGCGCGGAAGGAGGGCGCGCCGCGGCGCTCGAAGCGGCGCGCCAGATCGATCATCCGCAGGCAGTTCGCCAGCGCCTGCTCGCCCGTCGGCCAGATCGCGATCCCCGCGTGGGCGCGCACCGCTTGCAGCAGCCGCCCGATCGTCTCGGCGATCGGACTCCGATTGCGGCCCACGTGCAGGCGCGCGAGCACGGCGAGCGCCTCGGCCACCTCGCGGTCGGAGGACTCGAGCCCGGCCGGGTCCAGGCGGCGCAGCGGGTGGAAGCGCCCCACGCGGTGGCGGAACGCGAGCAGCGCGTCGTCGCCCAGCGCGAACAGCGGACCGCGCAGCGTCGCGAAGACGCGCAGCTCGTCGTCGGGCCACTCGATCGCGCACAGGGCGTTGCGGATCGCGAGCACCTCGTCGCGGTCGTGGAAGGAGCGTCCGCCCACCAGCACGTGCGGCACGTGCCGAGCCTCGAGCGCGCGCACGTACGGGCGCGTCACGTCTTCCCGGTAGCTCTTGAAGCGGCGGAAGAGCAGGCAGACGTGGCGCGGCTCGATCGCCTGCGGCGTCTTCTTCCCGGGCTCGAGGACCGTCCAGCTGCTCTTCTCGACGAGCCAGTGCACGAAGGCGCCGACGGCGTCGGGGAACGAATCCGCGATCTTCCAGCGCACGATCTTCCCGTAGTCGCCGTAGGGTCTCGGCACGGGCAGCGCCACGACGGCCGGCCTTCCGCGCGCGTCCTGGCGCCAGTGCTGGAGCGGCACGTAGTCGGCCTGGCTCCCGTCCTCGCTCCCGCGCATGAGCGGCTCGAAGGCCGCGTTCACCGCCTTCTGGAGCGACGGGAGCCCGCGGAAGCTCGTCGAGAGGCGCACGACCTCGGCGCCGCGCTCGGTGAGCTGACGCTTCGTCGCCTCGTAGATCGCGACGTCGGCGCGCCGGAAGCGATAGATCGACTGCTTGGGGTCGCCGACGAGGAAGAGCTTGCCGGCGATCGGCGTCACGCGCCGCCAGTTCGTCTCCGCGGGATCCTCGGCGGCGAGCAGCAGGACGATCTCCGCCTGTAGCGGGTCGGTGTCCTGAAACTCGTCGACGAAGAAGTGCGTGAAGCGCTTCTGAAGCTCCTCGCGCACACCGCTCTCGTCGCGAATCAGGTTCCGCGCTCGCAGCAGCAGGTCGAGGAAGTCGAGCTTGCCGGCTCGCTGCTTGAGCCGCTCGTAATCCTCGACCACCGGGCGCAGCTCCTCGCGCAGCAGCGGCGCGAGGTCCGCATCGCAGGCCTCGATCACCGCGTCGAGCTCGGCCTTCACCGCGTCGCGCTGTGCGATCAGCTCCTCGCGATCGAGGTCGGGCGCGTACCGCCGCCGCAAAGCGCCGCGCCAGTGCCAGTGGACGCGGCGCGATTTCGCGACGTCGCGCAGCTCGGCCTCGAGACCGTCGTGGTCGCGCCCGCGCACCGCCTCGAGCTGGCGCGTCTCTTCCACGAAACGCTGGACCTCGGCCAGGCTCTGCGCCAGGTAGTCGTCGGGCGAGGCCGCGCGGGCCGCCAGCGCGCCGATCTCGGCGAGGCGCTCCATCACGCGGTCGATCGCGGCGTTGCGCTCGAAGGGCTCGCGCCGCCAGGACGCCTCGAAGTCGCGGTGATCGATGAGGGCGGCGGCGGCGAGGCGCAGCATCTCGCGCGGCCCCTGCCCGCGCGGCCCGCGCGGGCGCCTGCGCAGCACCCGGCGCACGCCCTCGGTCGGTTGGGCGAGCGCACCCTGGAACCAGGACTCGAAGGCGCGCCCCAGCAGCCGCTGCGACTCGTCCTCGGGCGTCACCTCGAACATCGGATCGACGCCCGCCTCGACGGGCCTCTCGCGCAGCAGGTCGCCGCAGAAGGCGTGGATCGTGCCGATGCGCGCCAGCTCGAGCTCGGAGATCGCCTGCTCGAGGCGGCGGCGCTGCTTCGTACCGAGCTCTTCCTTGGCGCGGGCGTTCTCGATCTCGGCGCGGAGTCGCAGCTTCATCTCGCCGGCCGCCTTCTCGGTGAAGGTGACGGCGACGGTGTGCGCGAGCGTTCCCTTCCCCGAGCGCAGCAGCGAGACGATGCGCGAGACGAGCGCGCTCGTCTTACCCGTGCCCGCCGCCGCCTCGACGAAGAGCGTGGCGCCGAGGTCGTCGCGAATGCGGCGGCGCGCATCGGCGTCGGGAAGCGGGCGTTCGCTTTTCGTCGCGGCCGTCACGGGAGCTCCCGCAGCGTATCGAGCGCCTCGATCTCCTCGCGCCGCTTGCGCCCGGTGCGCAGCTCCTCGTAGGGCCCGCACACGACGCGATAGTCGCACCACTCGCAGGCGCGCTCGGCGGGCGCGGCCGGAAGGAAGGGCTTCGACAGGGCCGTGTCGATCGCCTCCGCCAGGGCCGCGGCGCTCCGCCGGGCCCTCTCGTCCAGCGGAACGTCGCGCACGGCGAAGCCGCCGGTGGACGTACAGAAATAGAGGCGGCCCCCCTCGACGGTCGTGTCGGGGAAGATCTTCTCGACGGCGAGCGCGTAGAGCACCGCCTGGAGCGAACGGCCCCCGTCGACGACGGCGCCGGCCGGGATGCGGTTCTTCCCGGTCTTGTGGTCCGTGACGCGAAGCTGCTCGCCCCGGCGCTCGACGAGGTCGATCGAACCTCGCAGTCGGATGCCGCAGTCGAGCTCCACCGCTTCGTCCACCGAGCGCGCGTCGCGCGCGCGCCGCCCGGCCAGGCCGAAGGCGAGCTCGAAGCGCCAGGGCGCAAAGCCCGAGTCGTCCTCGCTCGCGCGGCGCAGCCACTCGCGCAGGTCGGCGCGGACGGAGGCGACACCGTCGTCCCAGACGCGGGCGATGGCCGGCGCGAGGTCGTCGCGGTGGCGCTTGGCCACCTGGTCGAGCACCGCGTCGAGGACCGCGCGAACATCGCCCAGGCGGGCCGGCGTCACCGGCAGCAGCCCCTCCTCTTCGAGGCGGCCGAAGAGCTCGAACTGCGCGTCGTGCACGAGCGCGCCGCGCTGGAGCGGACTCAGCTCGTCGATGGCCTCGGGCTGCTCGCGCGGGGCGAGGCGGTGGACCGCGTAGAGGAAGAACCGGTAGGGACAGGCCGTGTAGGTCTGGAGCGCCGTGGGCGAGAAGCTGCGCGCGGCGAGCTGGTTCTCGCGAAGGGCCGCACGCGCGCCGTCGCTCACCCGGACCCGCGACGTCTCGACGAGTCCGTCCGCGGGTGTCCAGACCGTGAGCCAGCGCCGGGCCCGGAAGCGCAGCGCTCGCCCGAGGTGCGGATTTGCGGTGAGGAGATAGCGGGCGGTCCCGACGCTCTTCTCCGGATCGAGGCTCATCAGTCCGTGCAGCAGGGCGAGGTCGTGCTCGGCCTCGTCGATCGCGTCCTCCGGGCGCTCCGGCGCGGGCCAGCCCACGCGCGCGTCGGTCGCCGTCTCGGCGCGCGACCCGAGCTCGTCGAAGCCCGGGAGCCTTCCCTCTGCCGCGCGCAGCGCCTCCAGCGCGTAGAAGGACGGAACGCGCGGCCGCGACTTCTCCAGATCGAGGCGCGGGTAGGAGAGCGTGAGCTTGCGGGTCGCGGCGCCCACCGCCAGCCGCAGCGCGAGGCGCTCGCGCATCAGACGGTCCTCGTTGGTGTCGAGTCCGCAGTCGAGCTTCGCGCGCACGGCGTCCAGCAGGATCGGCTCCTCGGCGATCGGATGTGGGAAAAGCTTCTCCGCGAGCCCGGGGACGAAGACGGCGTCGAAGGCGAGTCCGCGCGCGGCGGCGGCCGGCGCCACGAAGACCTTCCCGTAACGGGTCTCCTCCGGCCGCACGGAAAGCTCGAGCAGGCGCCGCGAGAGCACGAGCCGAACCTCGTCGAGCTCGACGAAACCGACGTCGGCCATCGGCGCCAGCTCCGCAAGCGTCGCGAGGACACGCTCGGGGGCCCGGAGCGAGCGCGTGGCCAGCGACGAGAGGTGGTCGAGCCAGTCGCCCCAGGTCGCCTGGGCGGGGAGCGCGGCGAGTTCGTCGAGCAGCGGCAGCGCGTACGCTCGCAGGCTCGAGAGCTGAGCGAGGTCGCGGCGATGGGCCTCGGCGGCGGGCTCCTCCGGATCGTCGAACTCGCCGAGGTCGAGCTCGAGTTCGCGGGCGAGCCCGTCGAGGCGGCGCTCCCAGCGCTCGCGTCCGCCGATCACGGCCGCGTCGAGGAGCAGCCGCTCCCAGCGCCGCGGCGCCCGCAGCGTACCGGCGACGACGTGCGCAGCCTCCGGATCCTCGCTCCGGGGCGCGTCGAGCCGCGCGGCGCTCGCGCCCAGGGCCTCGGCGATCGCGCCCGGCACGAGCTCCTCGTCGGGAGCCACCCAGCGGTCCGCATCGGGCGCGGCCGCGGGAGGCGCTCCGCGCTCGTCGGCGTCGGGCACCTCGCCGAGCGACAGGTACTCCGCGAACCCGCGCGCCGAGAGCCCGTCGGCCGCGCAACCCAGGAGGGCCACGAACGCGCGCCCGGCGGGATCGGGCTGGACCGCGCCGCGCGCGAAGTGGGCGGGGATTCCCGCGCGGTCGAACGCCTCCTCGAGATGCGGTCGGTACTCCTCGGGCGAGCGCAGCAGGACGGCCATGCGGTCGAAGGCAACGCCGTCGCGCGCGAGCTGAAGCAGGCGCCGCGCGATCTCGACGCACTCGCGGCTCTCGCCGGGCGCCGACAGTATGGCGACGCTGTCGTCCAGGTTTGGGGACGCCGGTGCGTCCTCTTCGAAGAGGTGGCGCTGGAGGCTCGCGAGCGAGCCGTTCGCGGCGTCGACGGCGATCTCCTCGAGTTGCACGGCCGGGATCGCTTGCAGCTGCGCCCGCGTGGCGGCGTCGCCCGCCGGCACGGTGGCCAGCACGTCCGGAGCGCGCGCTGCGATCGCCTCGACCAGCGCGCGCTCGGCGCCGGTCGCGAGGGGAACGTCGAGGAGCAGGGTGGGCAGGCCGAGCAGCGGCCGGCCCGCCTCCGCTTCGCGCGCGGCCTCGGCGGCCAGCGCGAACACCTGCGCGCGGTCCGCCAGCCCCGCCCGGCCGAGCTCGACCGCGTAGGCGTCGAAGACGGCGCGCAACTCGGGCGGGGCCGCCCCGAGCTTCTTCGCGTCGACGCGCGCGAGCCGAAGCTCCTCGAGCACCCCGGCCATGGCACGCGCGAGCCCGGGACCCTCCTCGATGCGCGCGTAGCGCCCGAGCAGCTCGGTCCGGCGCATGGCGAAGACGACGCGCGCGGCCACCGCCTCCGACCCGAGCCGCCCGACGGGAACGAGGTTCTGCTCGACGAGCGCGGGCGCCGCGAGCGTCGCGGCCAGCCGGCCGAGCGTGGCGCGGTGCCACCCGAACGCGGCCCCCCGCTGGCCGACGGTCGTGCGAACGAGCTCGCTCGCGGCGGCGGCCGTGCCGGCGACGATCAGGATCTCCTCGGCCGGGGCGCGCTGGCGCAGCCAGGCCGTCGCGCGCGCGATACGGACCTGCGCGGCGGAGGCAGTCGCAGCCACGAGGGGCATGGCGCAATCCTACACTTCGGCCCCACCCGCGGCTCGCGACTCGCGGCGCGGCGCCCGTCGAGGCCGTTTTTTGCAGCCGTCCCCGATCCGATGGCCCCCAGCGGGCTTGCGCCGCCGACTTGCCGGTGTAGGGAGTGTCCCGCCGAAGCGGGCGCCCTCTCGCCGCTTGATTCCGCGCGCCAAAGCCGTGAGAATGCCGCGCGGACGGGACCCAGCCCAGAGGTATGCCATGCGTCATCACGATCGCCACGTCACGAGAAACGTTTGTCTTCGCAACGGCTCTGCGCTCCGCCGAGCCGCTGCCGTCACCGTCCTGCTGCCCGGCCTCCTGCTGCCGGCCAGCGCGCTCGCGCAGGAGATGACCTCCGCCCGCAAGGCCGGCCGCGGCCTCGCGGGCCTGACCGCCTTCGTCCTCGAGATCCCGGGGAACATCGCCCAGCAGTGGCGCACCAACGGCCCCGCGTACGGACTGACGGCCGGGCTCGCCATGGGAGTGGGCAAGACGATCGTCCGGCCCCTGGTCGGGGCCTACGAGCTCGTCACCGCGCCCTTCGCTGCGCCGCAGGGCTTCGAGCCGATCCTGGCTCCCGAGTACCCGTGGACCTACTTCCAGACGGAGCCCGGAACGCTCTACGGGTTCACCTACCTGGGCGCGGAAGCCCGGCGGCTCCGCGAGATCCCCGGCTCCGTGGTGACGCGGCAGCGCGGCGCGCTCGTCGTCCAGTTCCCGGACAACCTGCTGTTCGCACCGGGCTCCGCGGCGCTCTCCGCGGGCGCTGAAGCGAAGCTGGAGGCCGTGGCCGCGGCGCTGAAGGAGAACCCCGACGCGCGGATCGAGGTCCTGGGATACACGGACTCGACCGGTTCCTCCGCGCTCAACACCCGGCTCTCGGAGCAGCGCGCCAAGGCCGTTCGCAGCTCGCTGATGCGTCACGGCGTGGCCGCGAGCCGCGTGCAGAGCCAGGGCTTCGGCGACGCAGCGCCGATCGCCTCGAACGACACACCCCAGGGCCGGAGGAGCAACCGGCGCGTGGAGATCGAGGTCCGCGCCAGCGGCGTCGGCGCCGCTCGCTGACGGCGAAGCGCCCGACGGGCAGCAGAGGGCGGACGGGTTCGGGACGCGGGGCTCAGTGGCTCTCGCGCCACGCGTCCCAGTTGCCGTGCAGATCCGGCAGCAGGCTGCGGTCGCCCAGCACCTCGCCGGACAGCACGGCGCCGAGCAGGTCCGTCTCGAGAACGGCGGCCGCCGCCACGAGCCCGCTTCGCATCACGCCGGTGATGCCCGGGCCGGACGGCGTGCTGGCGCCGCAGAGGTAGAGGCCCTCGACCTCGGTCGTCGGCCCGACGCGGAAGGGGCCGATCTGATCGAGTGACATCTCGATGCCGTAGGACGTGCCGCCGGTGGAGCGGGTGAAGCGCTCCTGGCTCACCGGCGTGGCGGCCTCCTTCCAGTCGACGTGCTCGCGGATGTCGGGGATCAGCTTCTCGGCGGTCGTGATGAGCCGCTCCATCAGCGCGTTCTTCGCGCGGCGGTAGCTCGGGTCACGATGGTAGCGACCGCCCTCGGTCGGTCCCTTGCTCACGTGGAAGGCGGTGTAGTCGGGAGGGGCGAGCGTCATGATCTGGAGGTTCGTGTAACCCTCGGGCGCGATCATTCGCGTGTCGGGATCCTTGAGCGAGGCGGTGGTCACGTAGGCCATCTCCTCGGGCACCGCCTCGCCGTGCTCCAGGCGATCGTAGAGGCCTTCGATGTCGTAGCTCCCCCAGATGAAGTAGTTGCTGTTGGGCCAGCCGCGCGCGGCGAGATCGATGTCGAGGCCGAGGTAGGCAACGAAGAGCGGTGTCGCCATGGCGAAACCCCGGATCTGCTCGATGCGCTCGGCGGGAAAGTACTCCGCCCCCACGAGCTCGAGGAAGGTGCGCTTGAGATCGGCGTTCGAGATCACCACCGGCGCGTCGATCTCCTCGCCGTCGCGCGCCATCACCACGCCCCGGACCCGGCCGCCGTCCACCCGGATCCGCTCCACGCACGCGCGGGTCCGCACCTCTCCCCCGTAGGCGCGGATCGCCTCGATCAGGCGACCGGCGATCACCTGCCCCCCGCCCTCGGGATAGAAGGCGCCGCGCAGGAAATGATCGGCGATGCCGGCCTGGAGCGCGACCGGCGTCTTCGAGGGCCGTACGGCGTAGTCGCCCTGCTCGCCCAGCAGGCAGGCGCTCGCGCGCTCCGACAGTCCGTGCTCGCGGAAGAGGTCGCTCACGGAACGCAGACCCCACTTCAGGAAGTCCGGCGCCCGGGCGGCGAGCTGGTCGATCGTGATCTCGCCACGCGCGAGGTCGCGTCCGTCGTCCGCCACCGAACGGAACACGCCCAGCACCTTCGTGAGCGCGTCCGCCTCGTCGGGGAACGTCTCGATCAGCCGCGCCCGGTAGCGGTCCCAGCCGACCGGTACCCGGAAGCTGAAGTCCGGGAAGACGAGGGTCGAGTAGCCGTCGGGATCGAGGGGGCGGAACACGACGCGTTCGGCGAGTCCGAGGCTGTTCAGGACGCCGGTGATGATCCCGTCGCGCCCGCACTCGCCGATGTAGTGGATGCCGACGTCGAACTCGTACTGCCGGCCGCGGATGTTCCGGCGGAAGACCTGCGAGTTGCCGCCGGCCACGTAGTGCGCTTCGAGCACGAGCGTGCGCTTGCCGGCGGCGCACAGATAGGCGGCGGTGGTGAGCCCGCCGAGGCCCGACCCGATGACGATGGCGTCCCAGCCTTCTCTCACAGACATGGCGCTTCCTTTCCGGTCCTGGGTAATCCCGATCCTGCGGCCGAGTCGTACGGGATCGCAGCAATGTGCGTGCCAATCCTATCAACCCGGGTACGCGCGCCGAAAGCCTCGGCTGGGGCCATTCGCCGCGGCGGAGCGGAGTGACACGGAGACAATTTGCCCGGGCGGTGTACTTTTCCCTCGACCCGGCCCGGCTCCGTCGTGACCCGATCCGACACATGGGCAGGCGATGCCTCGCGAGCGCCGGGGGGATGCCGGGGGAGGCCAAAGATGGACGTCGCAACCGTTCTCGTGCTGCTGCTCGGCCTGGTGGTCGGAGCCGCCGTGGTGGGTCTCGCCACCCGGGCGCGGCTGCGCCAGCGAGACGCCTTCCAGGCGCTGGCCGCCGAGGCGCTGCGCCAGAACAACCAGTCCTTCCTCGATCTGGCCCGCACCTCCCTCGGCGAATTCCAGAAGGGCGCGACGGCCGATCTCGAGGGTCGCCAGAAAGCCATCAACGAGGTCCTCACGAACATGGACGGCAAGCTCCAGGCGATCGAGAAGGAGCGCCACGGCCACTACGAGCGCCTCACCGAACAGCTCAAGGCGGTGGGCGCCGCCCACGAGAAGCTCCACGCCGAGACGACGAACCTGGTGCGGGCACTGCGCACCCCCAGCGTGCGCGGGCGCTGGGGCGA
>JAOTUO010000430.1 GCA_029863845.1 Myxococcales bacterium | reverse complement strand
TCCCGGTGAAGGTCATCGTGTCGCCCGGCAGGTTCGGCGTGCCCAGCTTGATGGCCACGTTGCGCACCATCGCGTCGGGCCCCGCCCACCCGGTCACGTAGCGCCCCACCAGTCCGTTGGTGGTGAGGATGTTCATGAAGACATCCTGCATCCCGGCCTTCTGGGCCGCCGCGCGGTCGTGGTGGACCGGGGTGAAGTCGCGCGAGGCCAGCGCGCCGCTGACGACGAGGCTCGCGGTGATCGGGATGGAGAGCGCCGGGAGCTCGGCGCCCACGCGGACTTCGGAGAGCCTGAGGCTCGGGGTTCTCATGCCATCTCCTCAGGGCCGGTGCGGGCCATGTCGCGTCCGAGCGCCAGCAGCTGGGGCGTCGCCCCTCCGAAGGCGAGCTCGAGCGCCTTGGCCCAGAGGAAGTAGCGGTGGATCGGGTAGTCGAGGTCGACGCCCATGCCGCCGTGCAGGTGCTGGGTCGCCGTGGTGATCTTCGAGCCGGCGTCGGCCGCCCAGAACTTCGCCACGCGAGCGTCGCGCGCAGCCTCTCGCTCCACTGCGAGCTTCCAGGCCGCCTGCCACGTCACCCAGCGCAGCGAGTCGAGGGTGATGTAGGCGTCGGCGCAGCGGTGCTGCACCGGCGGCAGCGCGCCGAGCGGCGCGCCGAACTGCTCGCGCTCCTTGAGGTATCCGGTGGTGATTTCGAGGGCGCGCTCGCACACGCCCAGCTGCGTCGCCGCGGTCGCCACCAGGGCGCGCTGCGTGATCCAGTCGACGATTCCGTCGCCGTAGAGCGCGGCATTCGCGTCGATGCGCACGCCGGCGAGCGTGAGCTCGAAGAGCGGCTCGTGGCGCGAGGTCCGGCTTCGCACGAGCGAGACGTTTTCGGCCCCGGGGTCCACCAGGAAGACGGCATCGCCCTCCAGGGTGTGCGCCGGAACCAGGATGCGCTGCGCGACGTGGGCCGCGGGCACCTGAGGGCGCACGCCCTCGAGCACGAAGCTGCCGTCGTCGGCGCGCGCCACCACCGGGGCGCCCGGCTCGAAGGCGCCGCTGAGCACGACGTCGCCGGAGGCCAGCCGACTGAGCCACTCCTTCCGCTGCACCTCGTCGCCGAAGCGCGCCAGGGGCAGTGCGCCGAGCACGAGCGCGGGCAGGGCCGGCACGGGCGCCACGGCGCGGCCCACCTCGTGGAGCAGCAGGCACAGCTCCAGGAAGCCCATGCCCATCCCGCCGTGCTCTTCCGGCACCGCGAGACCCAGCAGGTTCGCCTCGGCCAGCCGCGCCCACGCGTCGCGGTCGAACCAGTCGCCGCTCGCCTCCACCGCCTTCAGGCGCTCGGCGCTGAGCTCGTTCTCGAGGATCTCGCGCGCGAGGTCGCGGAGCGCCGTCTGCTCTTCGCTGAAGCGGAAGTCCATGGTGCCTACTTCACCGCGTGGAAGAAGGGGAGCTTCATCGTCTCGTCCACGTCCTGGAAGACGCACTCGACCTTCATGCCGATGTGGATGTCCTCGGGCTCGCAGCCCGCGACGTTCGCGACGATGCGCGTGCCCTCCTCCAGGTCGATCAGCGCAACCGGGCAGGGGAAGTCGTAGCCGGGGATGGGCGGGTGGTGCAGCACCGTGTAGCTGTAGACGCAGCCGCGCCCCGAGGCCTCGATCGATCCCCACTGCGTCGACTGGCACTTCCCGCACATGGTGCGGGGCGGGTGCCGCAGGGCGCCGCACTCGCTGCACTTCTGGATCAGGAGCCGGCCCTCGTCGCAGGCCTCCCACCACCACGCGTTGTCGTGGCCGCGGGGGCTGCGAATGCGCGTGGGCTTGGACGCCGCGGCGCGGCGGTCGTCGTCGGCGGCACCGGGCTGCTGGGCGGGCTTGAACTTGAGCACGCGAAACGTGAGCCAGCCTACCTCTTCGCCGTTCTGGTCGGTGAAGACGGTGCGCGTGACGACGAAGTAGCCGATGCCGAGCGCGGTGGCCTTCTGCTCGGAGATGCTCTCGATGGTGGTCTCCGCCGTGATCCGGTCGCCGGGGCGCAGGTAGCGCTTGTATTCCTGCTCGGTGTCGGTGGCCACGACGCCCGTGTAGCCGGCGTCGTCGAAGAGCTTGTGGAGCTCGCGCTGCTTGTTCTGGATGAGCGCGGGGTCGCGCATGGCGTAGCCGCGCATGTCCCAGGTCTGGAGCATGGTGGGCGGCGCCACGATGCCTCCGTGCGCCGTCTTCTTGGCGACCTCCGGGTCGAGGTAGGCCGGGTTCTCGTCGCCCATCACCTCGCACCAGTGCCGGATCATGGGCTCGTTCACGGGGTCGGGGCACTCGAAGGGAAGACCCTCTTTCAGGCCCACGTATGCGCGGATCTTCGCCTCGAACGCGTCTCGCTTGCTGGCTGCATCGGACATCGGGCCGAACCTCGCGTCTGCTTCTACTCAGCCACGGGCGCGGGCGCGGGGGAGGCCCAGGCCGGCC
>JAOTUO010000431.1 GCA_029863845.1 Myxococcales bacterium | reverse complement strand
CGGGTCGCGACACCCTCGACGGTGAGCGCCGAGAAGCCCACCTCGACCAGGAGCTCGAGGGTCGCGTCCAGGATGGCCTTGTGGGCCTCCTCGCTGCGGGGCCGTCCCGCACTCGACGCGTTCTCGGTGGTTGAGCTCACGGCGCTTCGATCCGGCTCGGTCCTCGCGCGTGCCGGCCATTCGGGGCCGTCCATCGGGGACCGCATTTACGATACTATACGTTTCGTTACGGATCATCCCCGGCGCGTCAGAGGCGCGGGAACCGGGGCGGGCGTTTCTCGAGGTAGGAGTCGACGCCCTCGGCGAAGTCCTTGCGGCCGAAGCTCTCGATCATCAGCCGCACGGCCTTGGCGTGCGCCTCCGACAGCGGCTCCTCCAGCGCCTGGTAGACTTGGCGCTTCATGATCTGGAGCGAGGCGGGAGAGCAGTTCGCCGCCATGTCGCGGACGTACCCGGTCGCGAAGTCGAGCAGCTCGTCGTGGGGGAGCACCCGATTGACGAGCCCGATGCGCTCCGCCTCGGCGGCGTCGAACCGGCGGCCACTGAACAGCAGGTCGAGGGCGTGGCCCGTGCCCACGAGACGCGGCAGCAGCCACGAGATGCCCCACTCGGCGATCAGCCCCCGCCTCACGAAGGCGGTCGTGAAGATCGCGCGGTCGGAGGCGAAGCGCAGGTCGCAGGCGAGGACGATCGGGACGGCCATGCCCGCGACCGGCCCGTTGATGGCCGCGATCACCGGCTTGCGCAGCGACATGAGGTATGTGTAGGTCTGGCGAAAGCCCGCCAGCGCGGGGTCGCCGGGATCCGCCGCCAGCTCGCCCACCTCCACGCCGCCGCCGTCGCCGTCGCTGATGCTCTTGAGCGTCCGCATGTCGGCTCCGGCGCAGAAGCCGCGTCCGGCGCCGGTCAGCACGATGGCCACCACGGCGGGGTCGGCCTCCGCCTGCGCCAGCGCGTGCTTCAGCTCGATCCCGATGCGCTCGGTCCAGGCGTTCAACCGATCGGGGCGGTTGAGCGTCACCGTCGCGACGGGGTCGTTCACGTCGTAGAGGATCTGTTCGTACACGTAGTCCTCCTGCAACCGGAAACGCGATTCTGCGAGGCGGGTGATCTCGGCGCCGGCGACGACAGCATGACGGAAGCCCCCCGCCTTTGCGAGCACCGGCGGAACCCGGGCGTCCGCTCGCGGCCGGGCCCGACGGCGGGGCGGGTATACTCGGCCGCCGAATCACGCAGCGAGGAAACGATCCATGACCCACGAACACCCGGCGCGGGCGGCCGCGCAGCGCTCGATGGAGGCCGTACACCGGAAGGACAAGGAGGCCTGGGTCGCCAACTTCGCCGACGACGCGATCCTCGAGGACCCGATCGGCCGCTCCCCCCTCGACCCCGACGGCCAGGGGCACCGCGGCAGGGAGGCGATCGCCGCGTTCTGGGACAAGCAGATCGGCCCGAACCGCGTGCTCTTCAACGTCGCGCGCTCCTATGCGGCGGGCTCGGAGGTGGCGAACGTCGGGACGATCACGATCGTGATGGAAGGCGGCCTCGTCACGCTCGTCGACGGCGTCTTCACCTACCGTGTCAACGAGGCGGGGAAGGTGACGGCGCTGCGCGCATTCTGGGAGATCGACCGGCTGAAGCTCTTCCCGCCGGCGTCTCCGCCGTCCGCGGCCGTCCGGAGCTGAGCCCCGCGCGCCGGGGGTCAGCCGAGCAGGTCCGCGACCCGGTCCACGTCGTCGGGGTCCGCGCTCGTGGGCGTGAGCAGGAGCTCGTCCGCCCCGAGGTCGCGCAGCATCGCCACCGCGGTGCGCAAGCTGGACGCGGAGGTGACCGTGACGGTGGGTGCGATCTGCTCGGCCACGCCGGGGCCGAGGAAGTTCAGATACCGCTTCAGGTAGACATCCATCTGCTCGCGGGCGCCCTCGCCGAGGGCGAACCAGCAGCCCCCCACCAGCCGCGGCGGAGCATCGCGGCCGCACTGCTTCCAGGCCTCGCGGGCCAGCTCGAAGCGGCTCTCGATCTCGGAGGCGGAGGGCCCGAAGCTGAAGTCGGTGAGCCCGTCCGCCCAGCGCGCGGCGCGCCGGATCGACCGCGGAAACAGCGCGCCCGCCAGGATCTCCGGCCCGCCCGCCTGCAGCGGTTGCGGCTCCACGGGGCGGAGCGCGTTCTCCACCACCGGCTCACCGTGCCACGCGCGGCGCAGGATGCCCACCTGCCGCTCGATCTGCGCCAGGCGCCGCTCGAACACGGCTCCGACCGCGCGATAGTCCTCCTCGCGCCCCCCCACGCCGACGCCCAGCGTGACGCGGCCTCCGGAGATCACGTCGAGGGTCGCCACCTGCTTGGCGATCAACACCGCGCTGTGCAGGGGCAGGACCAGCACCGAGAACACGAGCCGGACGCGCTCCGTGACGGCGGCCGCGGCGGCGAGCGCCACCAGGATCTCCGGGTTCG
>JAOTUO010000128.1 GCA_029863845.1 Myxococcales bacterium | reverse complement strand
AGCAACGACCCAGCGCAAGAACTTGCGGAAGACGAGCCCGCTCCGCCCGAGCGCAGCGTGGGGAAAACGATACCCCGAATCGACGCCTGGCCGGCTCGGTCTCCACCGGCCTCGGACGCGGTCAGCCCGGCCGCAGCCCGACGAGCTGCCAGCCCCGCAGCGCGAGGGTCGCGGAGGCCCCGGGACCCGGCTCCAAGCCGGCCAGCTCCGTCGGACGGCCGGCGAGGTCGACGGGCCGCAGCCCGCTCGCACCCGGCCCGTTCCAGCGCACCCGCACGCGGCGCGCCTCGGGGGAGCTGTTGTACAGGCGGACGACGGGCTCGCTCCCGGCTCGTGGCTCGATCGCCGAAACCACCACGGCGGGGTCGTCCACCTCGAGCAGCCGCGCTCCATCGGCCAGGACCGTTGCGGCGGACGCCTCCCCCGCAAACGCCAGCGGCGGGAACGCGAAGCGGTGGGCCTCGGCCGTGCGCAGCGGATCCTCGGGCGCGTGCAGTCGCCAGGCGAGCTCCATCCGGTGCCGTCCGGGAACCTGGGCGCCGGGCGTCTCGAGAGACGGTCCGGCGTGCCCCGGCCGCAGCGCGAGGTCGTCGCGGGAAAGCCAGCCGACGGCTCGCAGCGCGGTCACGGCGAACGAGGTGGATCCGTCCGCCCCCGCGACCGCCTCCACCTCCGTGCAGCCGCGGTTGGCCAACGTGAGGGCGCGACCTTCACCGATGAGCGTTGCGAAGCTGCGCTGCGGCGTCGCGCCGATCGGGAATTCCGCGGGGCGCTCGCTCCCGAAATCCGACGGCTGCGGCGCGATCGGCCGCGCTGCCACTTCGAAGGCCGACTCGACCTCGAAGCGGGTGGCGCGGAACGGGGCGCGGACGAGGGCCCGCAGGCGGTGGTCCCGGGCGCCGTTGTCGACCTCGACGCGGAGTTCGACGCGGTCGAGTCCGGCGGCGAGCCGCAGCTCGAGGCGGGCGGCCAGCCCGACCCGACGCGTCGATCGTCGCCTCCGATCGGCGCTCAGCGCCGCCGGCACGCGATAACGGGCCGCGATGACCAGTCCCACCTCCGCCTCCGAGGGCGGCGCGAGGCGAACGCGCACCCGCTCTGGACGCTCGACGGGCGGCGCTCCCGGCACGGGGTCGAAGTTGTAGGTGTCGCCCCGGTCGCCTTCGCTCACGAGGCGCACCGCGTCGTGGACGAGCGCGCCCGACGGTCGGTGCAGACAGCGGACGCTGCCGTCGGGCTCGGCCTCGAGGCGCCAGACCGCATTCTCGATCACCGCACCGCCCTGGCGCGTGCGGGCGGCGACGAGCGGTTCCAGTCCCGGGGCCCTCCCCTTCGCCGTCCGGTAGACGCGCAGGCCGCAGCCGGGCACGTCGTCGACGAAGCGAAGCCGGACGCGGGGCAGGCGTCGCGCCCGGAACTCCACCGCGATTCCCTCCCGGCCGGCGACGGCTTCCGCGAACGCCGCCTTGGCCGCAGGGAAGTCGAACGACCGGGGCGGGTCTGCGCCCAGGCAGAGGTCGACCGCCAGCCCGCCGCGGCGTGCGCGCCAGCGCAGGTCCCGAACCCACTGCCCCATGAACTCCGGGGGGAAGCCCCGGACGGCGGCCGACGCGCCCTCGGGCGACAGCGTGTAGCGGGCCGCCGTAGCGCCCGGCTCGATGATCTCCGCGAAGACGGGAATGCGGCGACCGCCGGCATCGCGGAGGTGGAGCGCGAGGGAACGTCCCGCGCGACCCGCGACGTCCAGATCGACCTCGCCTTCCACCTGCACCCGCCCCCCGGCGTTCGGGTTCCACGCAAGCACCCGCTCGCCGGCGCCGCGCTCGAGGCCCTCCGGTGCGGCCACCCGAGCGGCGAGCTCACCGGCCACGCGCCGCAGGTGGGTGTGCGCGATCTCCGCGACGCGCGCAAAGCGCGAGTCCATCTGGTCGTGGACCGCATCGATCGAGCAGCCGCAGATCGAGTCGTGGGGGTGGTTCAGGAGCGCAATCCGCCACGCCAGGTCGATCACGGCCGGGTCGCCGTCGCCGCCGATCACACCGAGCCAGGCGGCGAGCGGCTCCAGGTAGCGCGTCAGCCGGCGATCGTTCCGGAAGTCCGCGCGCTTCTGGGGAGCGCGCGCCGACGCGCAGCCCTCGAGCAGCGGAGTCCGGAGCCCGGAACGCAGCTCGCCGCGGTGTACCGGAAGCGCGGCCGGCGCCTCGCGACGGGCCCGCTCGACGAAGCCCGGCAGCGTTCCGATCTCGAGGCTCGCGCCGTCGAGGGACTCGACGACTCCGGCCAGTGCGGCGGGAAGCCCCGGCTGCGGTTCGACGTGATCGCCGCCGTTCATCAGCAACAGCGTGGGAATCCGCGAGCTCGCGCCCAGGCTCTCGATCTCGCCGCGCAGGCGCTCGCACAGCGCGCCGCGCTCCAGCGGCAGATGCATGCCGTTGCTGTAGCCGTGGAGGAGGTACACGGTGAACACCCGCGTTCCATCGGGCGCCTCCCAGGTGAAGAGCGTCTCCTCGACCTCGCGCCCCACCCCGCGCCACAGGACAGCGCTGTCGAGGCCGAAGCCCGCGAAGATCTGGGGCAGCTGCCCGACGTGACCGAACTGATCGGGCACGTAGCCGATCGGCATCGCCCCACCGAGGGCACCAGCCCGCGCCAGGCCGAGTCGCAGGTTCCGGATCAGCGCCTCGCCGGAGACCAGCCACTCGTCGGGCAGCACGTACCAGGGACCCACCAGCAGGCGTCCGGCCCCCACCAGCTTCTCGATCCGATCGCGCGCCTCGGGGCGCACCTCCAGGTAGTCGTCGAGCACGACCGCCTGTCCGTCGAGGGTGAAATGGCGGTATCGGGTGTCCCGCTCGAGGAGGTCGAGGAGCCCGTCCATCAGCCCGACGAGGCGGTAGCGAAACTCCTCGTGGGTCCGGTGCCACTCGCGGTCCCAGTGCGTGTGCGGAACGACGACCAGATGGGGTCCCGGCAATCCGCTCCTCCCGCGCGGCCATCCTATCAAACCCGGTCAAGTCGACTCGCCAAGCGGCCGAAATTGAGGTAATCAATGCCCTTGACGGCGATGACGCACGAAGACTTCGACAGTGACGCGCGGCCCGAGCCGCAACCGAGCTGCCCAAAGCGATTGCCGCCCGCCTGAGCCAACTCCAACGGGCCCCGGCGGGCGACGGGTGGGGCCCTTGGCATGGCGACTTCTCAAGTCACCACTCGCATCCTGCGCCGGCTGCTCGCCAGCGGTGTGAACGCTCGCGCCGAGCGCCTGCTGGCGCGCATGCCCCCGGCCGACATCGCCCCGCTGTTCTCCGGGCTGACGCCCGACGAGATCCGCACCGTGATCGAGCTGCTGTTCCGGCGGCGCCGGGCCGCCCGAACGCTCAAGGAACTGCCCCCGGAGATGCTGCCCCAGGTCTTCGACGCCGTGACCGACCAGCGCCTCGCGGCCGTGCTCGGCCGCCTCGAGATCGACGACCTGACCGAGCTCGTCGAGTGGATCCCCGAGGAGCGGCGGGTGGAGGTCGTGAACCGGCTGCCCGACCACAAGCGGGCGGAGCTCGAGCGGGCCGAGCTCTACCCCGAGTCCAGCGCGGGTCGCGTCATGACGACGAACTTCGTCGCCCTGGACGAGAAGATGACCGCCCAGGAGGCGATCGACTCCATCCGCGCCGCGGGAGACGACAACGAGTCCATCCTCTACCTCTACGTCGTCGACGACCAGCGCGCCCTGTGCGGCGTGGTTCCCATCCGCCGCCTGGTGTCGGCACCGCCCGCGCGCACCATCGGGGAGCTGATGATTCCCGATCCGTTGAGCGTGCGCGCCGACGACGACCAGGAGGAGGTGGCCCAGCTGGTCGCCCGCTATGACCTGCTGGCCGTTCCGGTGACCGACGTCGACCGCCGCATGCTGGGCGTGATCACCGTCGACGACGTGATCGACGTGATCACCGAGGAGGCAACCGAGGACATGTACCACCTCGCCGGCCTCTCCGAGGAGGACCGCGTCTTCACTCCGGCCCACCTGTCGGTGCGCAAGCGGATGCCGTGGATGCTGATCAACCTCGTGACCTGCTTCCTGGCGGCGTGGGTGGTGGGCCTCTTCGAGCGGACGATCGAGCAGGTCGTCGCCCTGGCGATCTTCATGCCCGTGGTGGCGGGCATGGCCGGCAACGGCGGCACCCAGGCGCTGACCGTGATCACCCGCGGCATCGCACTCGGCGAGATCGAGTTCTCGAGCGGGCTTCGGGCGGCGGGCAAGGAGCTCGCCGTGGGTCTGGTCATCGGAGCGACGACCGGCCTGGTGAGTGCCGGCTTCGCCTACCTCTGGTTCGGAAAGCCCGCGCTCGGACTCGCGCTGGTCCTGGCCATGATCGTCAGCATGGCGGTCGCGGGACTGCTCGGCGCGGCAGTGCCGCTCTTCCTCAAGGCGGTGCACCAGGACCCGGCTCTCGGCTCGGGCGTCATCGTGACGACCTTCACCGACGTCTTCGCCTTCTTCTCCTTCCTGGGGATCGGCACGCTGCTCCTCGACCGCCTTGTGTAGGGCCCGACTCCATCCCCCGAGCCCGCTGGCCTACACTCTGCTGACGGCGAGCGAAGTTCACCAGACCGCAAGCCCGGCGAAGCCGGGCGCACAGCGAGCCGAAGGCGAGCGACGTTCATAAGGAGAGGAGCCATGAGCCTGCGAACCCCCATCTGCGACCTGTTCGACATCGAGGTGCCGATCTTCCTCGCGGGCATGGGCGGCGTCGCCTACGCGGAGGTCTGCGCGGCGGTCTCCGAGGCCGGCGGCTTCGGCACCCTCGGGATGGCCGGCGTCCCGCCCGCGGGCATCCGCGAGCAGATGCGCGAGGTCCGGCGACGGACCGACAAGCCCTTCGGAGTGGACCTGCTGGCGGCCCTTCCCGACCAGATGCTCGCGGCCATCGACGTCATCATCGACGAGGGAGCCAGCGCATTCATCGCCGGTCTCGGCGTTCCCGAATCCGTGGTGGAGCGCTGCCATTCGGCGAACGTGAAGGTCATGAGCCTGTGCGGAAAGGTCTCGCACGCCGTTCACGCCGAGCGGGCGGGCTGCGACGTCGTCGTCGCCCAGGGAACCGAGGCCGGCGGTCACACGGGGAAGATCGGAGGGATCGCGCTGATCCCCCAGGTCGTCGACGCCGTCGACATCCCCGTCCTCGCGGCGGGCGCACTCGGCGACGGGCGAGGCCTCGTCGCCGCGCTGGCCTTCGGCGCCCAGGGCGTCTGGATGGGCACGCGCTTCATCGCCTCCCACGAGGCGCGGGCGGCCGAGACCTACAAGAAGAGCATCACGAGGATCGCTGCGCCCGACACGATCGTCACGCGCTGCTATTCCGGGAAGCCGATGCGCGTGATCCGCAACGCCTACGTCGACGACTGGGAGACGCGAAGCGACGAAATCCAGGCCTTCCCCCAGCAGTTGCAGGACTCGGCCCGGAGCGGCGTCCTCGGGCCCGTCACGGCCCAGGTCGAGAGCCTCGACCCGGATCGCGACTGCATGCCCTGCGGTCAGGGCGCCGGCGGCATTCGCGACATCCCGTCGTGCGCGGAGATCGTCGAGCGCGTGGTGCGCGAGGCCCGCGAGACGATCGAGCGGTTGAGCGCCCTCAGGTAGCGCTGCCCCGTCGGAAGGCGACGAAGGTCAGGTCGTCGGGCTTGGACGGCTCGCCCGCCTCCGGCTGCGTCATTCGCCGTGCGGAGTCCTCGGACAGCCGCCGCACCCCCGACCGGAGCGGCCCTTTGCGCAGGCGCGCCACGATCTCATCCAGGTGGAGGTTGTCGAAAAGCCCGTCGCTGCTCAGGATCAGCGTGTCGCGCGGGGCCAGCTTCAGGGTCGAGCCCACCTCGATGCGCATGTCCGCGGCGCCGAGCACGTTCGACACCAGGTGTCGGTCTTCGTGGTGCATCGCCGCGGCCGCGTCGAGCACGCCGGCCTCCACCGCGAACCCGACCGGAGAGTGGGAGACCGTCTGGAGCTTGACCTTCCCCCTCTGGCCCACCACCAGGATCATCGAGTCACCCACGTGGTAGGGGCGCACCGAGCCCCCCTGCACCTCCACGACCGCGAGGGTGGTTGCGGCCCCCACCCCCAGTTCGATCACGGCGCGACTGGCGCTCTCGATGCCGTCGAGGATGGCGGTCCGCATCAGTGCGCCCCTACCGGCCGCCTCCGCGAGCGATCGGTGCAGCGCTCGCACGGCCAGGGCCGACGCCTGCTCCCCGCCCCGCGTGCCCCCCATCCCATCGGCCACCGCAAACACCCCCGAGGTCGCGTCGAAGGGAATCAACGCCGCGGAGTCCTCGTTCGAGGTCTCCTTCCCCGGGCAGGCCGCCGAGAAGACCGCTGCCGCGCCACCGGCGATCTGGTGGGTCTCGGCCTCGGTCATGGCGCTCTCGCAGTAGAGACGAGCCTGGTCGGGATGGACGAGGATCATCGCGAAGTCGTGTTCCGAGCCGCGGCCGGGACGCCACCCGTCAGTCCGCGATGCGGGCGTAGGTGTTCTCCAGGTACTTCACGATGTCGGCCGACTCGAACATCTCGGTCCCCGTGTTCGGATCCACGAGGAAAGGCACCTGCATCTTACCCGAGCGCTCGACGAACTGGGGCCGGCTCGGGCTCCCTTTCGCCACGTTGTAGAGCTTGTAGGGAATCTCCAGATTCGAGAGCGTCTCCCGCACGATGCGACAGAAGGGGGAGGCCTCGAAGCTGTACAGCTCGAGCGGCCGCTCCGGCGCGCGGGCGGCGCGGTAGCGCACGCCGAAGCCTGGCCGCCAGAACGAGGCGAACATCGAGCTCGCGTCGGTGAGCAGTCCTGGCCCGAGCAGCGCCGGCACCGACCCCGCCCCGTACTCCTGGAACAGGTAGGCGACGATGTCGTCAGACTCGTACATCTCCTTGCCGGTGTTGGAGTCGACCAGGTAGGGGAACTGGTACTTCCCGCCGCGCGCATTCAGCTCCTCGCGAAAGCGCGGACCGCCCTTCGGGCAGGGACGGATCAGGACCTCGAGATCGAGGATGCTGAGCGCCTCGCGCACCTTGCGGCAGTAGGGACAGCCCTCGAATTCGTACAGCTCGAGCGGCGCCGCGGGGCGCCGGCCCAGCGGCCCGACGCGGACGCCGACGCCCCAACGGGCGACCGTGGCACCGACCGACGTTCCCACTTCGAGGGCACGCAACATGGAATCCTCCTACGCGACGGCTCTGCGCACCGTCGGCGGCAGTCTAGCCGCGAGTCGCTCCCCCGGGTGGCTCTCGTGACGCCTTTCGGACGCGATGGCTGCCCCGCGGGGAACCGCGGCCTCAGGCGAGCCGCCGGGACCGCCGATGCAGCCGCCATGACGGGCCCCCACCCGCTCTGGGACCGTTACGTCCGCCCGCACGGACGCGTGCACCTGACCGGCTTGCAGGCGCTCGCGCGGCTGGCGCTGGACCAGATCCACCGCGATGCCCGCGATGGCCGCCGGCTCGGAGCCCTGTTCTCCGGCTACCCGGGCTCGCCGCTCGCCGGGCTCGACGCGACGCTCCGAGGCCTTCGCCCCCTGCTCGAGCCGGAGGGCGTTCGCTACGCGCCGGCGCTCAACGAGGAGATCGCCGCCAGCACCATCGCGGGCACCCAGCTGCTCGAGGTCTTTCCCCACTCCGAAGTCGACGGGGTGCTCGGTCTCTGGTTCGGCAAGGCCCCGGGCCTCGACCGCGCCCTCGACGCGCTCCGCCACTCGAACTTCATGGGCAGCGCCCGCTTCGGCGGCGCGCTCGCCCTCGTCGGCGACGATCCCTTCTGCAAGAGCTCGTCCCTGCCCAGCCACAGCGAGTACGCCTTCGCCCACGCGCTCGCCCCGCTGCTCGCCCCGGCCGACGCGGCCGAGGTGCTGAGCCTCGGGCGCCATGCGATCGAGCTCTCCCGCTACGCCGGCGTCTGGGTCGGCATGAAGATCGTGGCCGACGTGGCCGACGCGGGGCTGGTGTTCGATCTGCCCGAGGAGCTTCCGGGCGTGGCGCGTCCCAAGTTCGAGGTGATGGGGCGCAGCTTCCGCCCGCGCTTCGACACGGGGCTGCTGCCGCCGCGGGTGATCGAGATCGAGAAGGACCTCATCTACGCGCGGCTCGAAGCCGTGCGCCGCTACGCCTACGCCAACGGCCTCAATCCCATCCGCGTCCGGCACCCGCGCGACACCGTCGGGCTGGTCGCCTCGGGGCCCCTGTACCGGGAGCTCGAAACGGCGCTCGCCCTGCTGGGGCTCGACGCCGCCGCGCTCGAGCGCCTCGGCCTGCGGCTCCTGAAGATCGAGCTGTTGCATCCCCTCGAACCGCGGCGCCTGCGCGAGTTCGCGGACGGACTGGACGAGATCGTCGTGATCGACGCGCGCCGCGGCTACCTCGAGGAGCAGATCCGTGCGGCCCTCTACGACGACGTCGATCACCCCCTCGTGGTCGGGCAGCGCACTCCCGAGGGCGAGCCGTGGATCGCGCGACACAGCGAGCTGAGCGCCGGAAGCCTCGCCCTGGACCTCGCGTCCCACCTGGCGACGCGGCTCGGGAGGCCCGAGCTCGAACGCAGCGCCGAGCCGCTGCGCGCCGCGCGGGAGCGCGCCCGCTCGGCGCCGCGCCCCTCCCGCGTGCCGCACTTCTGCAGCGGCTGTCCCCACGCCACCGCCACGCGAGCCCCCGAAGGCGCGGCGGTCGGGGGCGGGATCGGCTGCCACACGATGGCCCTGCTCATGGACCGCGGCGTCGAGTACGTGGGCGCGATGGGCTCCGAGGGCGCCCACTGGATCGGCCTCGAGCCCTACACGGATACGGATCACCTGTTCCAGAACCTCGGGGACGGCACCTACTTCCACTCGGGGCGACTGGCCGTGCGCGCGTGCGTCGTCGCCGGCGTGAAGATCACGTTCAAGCTCCTCCACAACGGCGTGGTCGCGATGACCGGCGGCCAGCAGGCCGCGGGCGCCAAGCCCGTCGCCGACCTCGTGCGCGAGCTGCTGGCGGACGGTGTGCGCCGGGTGGTGGCGAGGAGCGACGACCCCGCCCTGCTGCGGTTGGCCGCGCAGGACGAGCGGGTCCGCTGCATAGCGCGCGCACAGTGGGAGCCGGCCATGCGCGAGATCCGCGCGGAGCCCGGGGTGACGGCCCTCGTCTACGACGAGGTCTGCGCCAACCACGAGCAGCGCCTCCAGCGCCGCGGGCTGCTGGCGCCGGCGGAGAGCGAGCCCGTGATCCACGAGGACGTCTGCGAGGGCTGCGGGGACTGCGGGCTCCGGGCCTCGTGCGTCTCGCTGCGCCCCGTCGCGACGGCGCTCGGCCGCAAGACCCGCATTCACGCGACCTCGTGCAGCAACGACCGCACCTGCCTCGACGGCGACTGCCCGGCCTTCCTGAGCGTGGCGAGCCCGCTCGCAGCGCCTCCGCGCTGCGAGCGCTGGCTCTCCGGTCCCCTGCCCGAACCCGAGCCGCCCTCCTGGCGAGACCGCTACGAGATCTTCCTGGTGGGCATCGGCAGCACCGGCGTCGTCACGGTGGACGCCCTGCTCGTGCGCGCCGCCGAGATCGACGGGCTCTACGCGATCCACCTGGACCAGGCCGGACTCGCCCAGCGCGGGGGCAAGGTGGTCTCGCACTGCGTCGTGAGCCGCGAGCCGATCGCGGGCAGCGCCCGCGTGGGCTGGGGCCGCGCCGACGCGCTGCTGGCCTTCGATCTCCTGGGAGCGACGGACCGCGCGGCGCTGCTCGCCCTCGATCCCGAGCGCACGCGCGCTGTCGCCCACTCGCTCTACGCCCCCACCGAGCGCAACGTGAGCAACCCCGCATTCGAGCCTCCGGAGGTCGACGCGATGCTCGAGCGCCTGCGCTCCGTCACCCGGTCGCTGTTCACCCTGCCCGCCGAGGCGCTGGCGGAGGCGGCGCTGGGCGGCTCGCTCCCGACCAACGTCGTGCTGCTCGGCGCCGCCCTCCAGCGCGGGCTGCTGCCGGTCTCCGAGCGCGCCCTCGAGCAGGCGATCCGCGACGGCGGCGTCGCCGTCGAGGACAACCTGCGCGCGCTGCGCCTGGGCCGCGCGACGGCGGCGGACCCCGCCCTGGCCCGGCGGGTGCTCGACGACGCGGCGCCGGCCGCGGTCGGCGACGCCGATGCTCTCGCCGCGGCAGCGGAGCGCCTCGACGCGGATTGGGAACGCTTCGCAGCCGCTCTGGACGGCTTCGCGAGCGCCGCGGAAACCTCGGCGCTCCGGCGCCGCGTCGCAGCCTTCGCCGTCGATCTCGCCGACTACCAGGACGGCGCCTACGCCGCCCGTTACCTCGAGCGACTGTGCGCCCTCGCCGAAGCCGAGGCCCGGAGCGACCCGCGCTCGACCGTCCTCACGCGGACCGCGGCGCGCGAGCTCTACCGCGTCATGGCCGCGAAGGACGAATACGAAGTGGCGCGCCTGCTGCTGCGCGGACCCTTCCGGCGCTGGCTCGAACGCCGGCACCAGGGCCCTCTGGCCCTGCGCTACCATCTGCACCCGCCGCTGCTGCGAGCATTGGGTCTGCGCCGCAAGCTCGCCTTCGGGCGGTGGATCGAGCCGCTCCTGCACGCGCTCGTCGCACTGCGCCGCGTGCGCGGCACGCCGCTCGACCTCTTCGGATCGCTGTCTCCGCGCCGCCTCGACCGCGAGCTCCACGAGTGGTACGCCGGCGTTCTCGCAGCGCTCGCCGACGCCGTCGCGGCCGACCGCCTCGCGTCCGCGGCGCGGATCGCCGGCCTGGCCGAGCGCATCCGGGGCTACGAAGGCGTCAAGGCCGCCCGCTACCGTGAGATCCGTCCCCTCGTCGAGCGCGAGCTCGCCGCATTGCAGCGACCGTGCCGAGACCCGGAAGCACCCGACGACGATCCCGCGTGAAGCCCGGGCCGGGGCC
>JAOTUO010000429.1 GCA_029863845.1 Myxococcales bacterium | reverse complement strand
CCCGGTGCTTCTGCGGAACGTCCGCGGCGAGGGTCCGCATCCGCTCGCGCCAGCTGGGGAGGCTCTCGGGATCCGGCGCCTCCGGCGCCGCGTCCTGGTGCTCGTACCCCTTCTCGGGCTTCTGGAACGACGCTTCCAGGTGGAAGATCGCGCGGCCGCGCTGGATGGCCGTCACCCGCCGCGTGGTGAAGGTGCGCCCGTCGCGGGTGCGGTCGACCTGGTAGAGGATCGGGGTGGTCGGGTCTCCCGGACGCAAGAAGTACGAGTGGAAGGAGTGCGCGTCACCGGCCTCCACCGTCCGCCCGGCGGCGACCAGCGCCTGCCCCACGACCTGTCCCCCGAACACGCGTTGGGACTCCCCCTCCGGGCTGCGCCCCCGGAACAGGTTCACCTCCAGATTCTCGAGATCGAGGAGCGAGAGGAGCTCTTCGAGGGATTGGTGCATGCCGGCCTGGCCTCCCGCGCCGAGTGCGTAGCACGGGCCAATCGCCTCGGCGACGATACACTTCCCCTCAGCGACGAAGCGCCCAAGCCCTGCGATCCGTCGGAGACCCCATGTGGCGAGCCTTCATCGACGATCTCGAGGCCGTCCGCGCCAACGACCCCGCCGCCCACAACACCTTCGAGACGCTCTTGTGCCACACCCCGCTCCACGCGCTCTTCCTCCACCGCATCGCTCACGCCCTCCACACGCGGCTGGGCGTTCCGCTGCTGCCGCGCCTGCTCTCGGTCGTGGCACGCTTCTGGACGGGCGTGGAGATCCACCCGGCGGCGCGGATCGGACGGCGCTGCTTCATCGATCACGGCACCGGCGTCGTGATCGGCGAGACCGCGGAGATCGGCGACGACTGCGTGATGTTCCACAACGTGACCCTGGGCGGGACGGGCAAGCTCGAGGGCAAGCGGCACCCCACGGTGAGGGACAACGTGTTCATCGGGACCGGCGCCACGCTGCTGGGCCCCATCACCCTCGGCTCCAATGCCAAGATCGGCGCGAACGCCTTCATCCGCATGCACGACGTTCCCGCGAACTGCACCGCGGCGGGAACGCCGGCGCGCCTCGTGAAGCGGGAAGGAACGCGCACCGACGAAGAGCTGCCCCGCACCCAGCTCTCCGATCGATCGATCCCGGTGTCGATCTCGAACGAACTCCCCGCTTCCGCGGGCGAGAGCTCCGAAGCCCGGTCGGGCTCCTAGGACGGAACGCCGCCCCGTGGCCAGCCCCCCCGACTCGCTCCGCCCGCTGCTCGCGGGCGACCGGGGAACGGCAGCATGACCCGAGCCGTGTTCGTGCACGAGACCGGAGGCCCCGAGGTCCTGCGCGTGGCCGAGCACGACCCGGGCGACCCGGGCCCCGGGGCCGTGCAGGTGCGGGTCACCGCCGCAGGCGTGAACTTCATCGACGTCTACTTCCGAACGGGGCTGTATCCGCGCCCGCTGCCCTTCGTCGAAGGCATGGAGGGCGCGGGGATCGTCGAGGCGCTCGGGCCGGGCGTCTCGGGACTTCGCGTCGGCGACCGCGTCGCGTGGGCCGGGGTTCCCGGCTCCTACGCCGAACGGCTGAACGCCGCCGCCGACCGCCTGCTGCGGGTCCCGGAGGGCGTCCGCAACGAGCAGGCGGCGGCGGTCCTGCTCCAGGGCATGACCGCCCACTACCTCGCGCACGGGGTCCGAGAGACACGGCGCGGCGATGTCGCCCTGGTGCACGCAGCGGCGGGCGGGACCGGGCTGCTGCTGGTGCAGACCCTCGCCCGCGCCGGAGCGACCGTGATCGGAACCTGCTCGACCCCCGAGAAGGAGCGGCTCGCCCGCGGCGCCGGCGCCCACCACGTCATCCGCTACGGCGAGACGGACTTCAGCGAGGCGGTGCGCCGCCTGACCGACGGCCGCGGCGCCGACGTCGTCTACGACTCGGTCGGCAGGGCCACCTTCGAGGGAAGCCTGCGCTCGCTGCGTCCGCGGGGATTGCTGGCGCTGTTCGGTCAGTCGAGCGGAGCGGTTCCGGCCTTCGACCTCCAGGAGCTGAACCGCCTCGGGTCACTCTTCGTCACGCGCCCCTCCCTCGCCCACTACACGGCGGATCGCGCCGAGCTCGAGCAGCGGGCCGGCGCCGTGCTCGGCGCCGTGGCCCGCGGCGAGCTCGAAGTGCGCATCGGCGCGGAGTTCCCGCTCGCCGACGCGGCCGAGGCGCACCGCGCTCTGGAAGGCCGGCGCAGCACGGGCAAGCTGCTGCTCCGTCCCTGACCGATGGCGGCCGCCGGTTGCGGAAGAACGGGGCTGCTCGCTGCATGCGCAGCGACCTGCGCCTGCCTTGCCCTTTTCAGCACCGTGGCTCACTACGGAATCACCTGGGACGAGCCGGTCCGCATGAGATCCGGGCTGTCTTATCTCCGATGGCTCGAGAATCCATCCCTGGAGAGCATCGACGCCCACTGGCAGCTCCACGGCGCACACCCTCCTCTACACC
>JAOTUO010000428.1 GCA_029863845.1 Myxococcales bacterium | reverse complement strand
CTACCGGATCGCGTCGGCGCTCACCGCCGCCACCTGAGTCGGGCCCGGGTTGGTATCATCGGCCCGATGAGCACCCACTCCCAAAGCATCCGCGCGGCGCCGTTGCTGATTGCGCTGTGGCTCGCGATCTCGTCCTCCGGCTGCATCACGCGGACCGTACGCCGGGACGTCTACACCGATGCATACACCCAGATCTTCCTGCGGGGCGAGAAGAAGGGCGGCGCCCCCGTGGATCGGGACTTCCAGCATCCGGCCGACATCGCCGCCGACCGGGTCGCCCACATCCTCTCGCGAATCGATCTGCGGATCGAGGTGAAGAAAGATGCCGACCGGGTGCCGGCGATTCCGACGGACACGCTCTACAAGATCGCGGAGGGCGTCTCGCAGGGCCTCGCCGAGGCGGATTCCAGCCAGGAGGTGGTCGTGCTCTCGATTCTCCGCGAGAAGCGCTGGGGGATCTTCGACCGCAAGTATCTGACGAGCTTCCTCGCCTACGTAAAGGACGAACTGCTCTACCTCCACTTCTCACGCTCGGACTGGGAGGTGCCCGCGCGCCGAGAGGACCGCCTTCCGCAGCCGCACATCGGGGAGCAAGTGATGAGCTTCCGCGTGCTTCCCTCCCGGGGAATGACGATCGTCGATCCGCAGTCCGTGGCGGTGGCGTGGCGAGACCCCATCTTCAAGCAACCCTCGCGCGTCCGCGCCCTGCCCGGCGGCGAGGTGGTGAGGCGAACGATCCTGATGGAGAGCCCCGAAGAGGCAGAGGAGAAGCGGGGCCCCGAAGAGCTCCCCGCGAACCTGTCGTCCCGGACGCTGCGACGGCTCGCGGACCTCGAGGACGAGAGGCGCAGCGGAGCCATCTCGGAAGGGGAGTACGACCTGCGCCGTCGGGAAATCATCCGCGCGGACCCGGCTTCGAGGTAACGAAGCCCCGCTGGGGGTGCACTCACTCGTGTGCAGAGGGTGCGAGGCGCCCGCACGAAACCCTTTTGGCGGTGTCCAACCCCTTCGCAGTAGGTTGCATGCCGTTCCGCTGAGGGCGGAACCTTCCGGAGATTCCCCAGATGACCACCCTGCTCGAGATCTTCGCCTTCGCCGTGCTCGCGCTGTTGACGGCGCGCTTTGCGCCACAGCCCTGGCGCAGCCGCATCCTCAACGCCCTGAAGTTCGTGGTGACGCTGTGGGCGTTCCGGCTGCTGTTGTGGCACCCGGTCACGATGGAGGACGGGGCCAAGGTGGTGGCGTGGCGCCTGGTCCTCGACACCCTGAGCGGAATCGACGCCGTCACGTTCTGGATCTTCTGCGCGCTCGCCGCCGCCATCAAGTTCGTCGGCATCCTCGCGTCGATGTACCGCTGGAAGCTCCTGCTGAGCGGCCAGTCGATCGAGCTGCCCTTCCGTCACATCTTCGGATCGTTCCTGATCGGCCGCTTCATCGGCACATTCCTGCCGAGCACCGCCGGCCTCGACGGCTACAAGCTCTACGACGCCGCGCGCTTCAGCGGGCGCACCGTCGAGGTCACCGCCACCACGGCCCTCGAGAAGGTCATCGGGGTCACCGGCATCTTTTCGTCGTTTCTCGTAGCGCTGCCCTTCGGCATTTCGCTCTTCGGCGAGAACGCTGCTCTCATCGCCGGCGTCGCCGTACCCGTCTGCGCGGGCATCATCGGCTCGCTGCTCATCGTGCTCTGGTACCCGGGGGTCCTCCAGAAGATCCTCGAAAGGTTGCCGATTCCCGGCAAGGCGCGCCTCGAAGGACTCGTGCTCCGCATTTCCCATTCCGCCGCCGCGTACCGCGACAAGAAGCTGCTCGTGCTCGAAGCCCTCGGCCTCTCGTTCGTCGTGCACTTCACGACGGCGGCCATGTATTGGTTCACCGCGCTCGCCATTGGAGCCACGGCTGCACACTTCTGGCCGACTGTCCTCGGCTCGTCCGTCCAGATCCTGGCGACGGTGCTGTCGCCCTTCACGATCGCCGGCGAGGGGATTCGCGAGGCGGCTCAGTACATGCTGCTGGGCAAGGTGATCGGCCCCGCCAACGCGATCGTATCGGCGGCGCTGGGCTTCTGGGCCGCCGAGGCGCTGACCCTGTTCGGTGCCTACTTCTGGTGGTTCCGGCCCGCGAACTACCACCCGGCCTTCTGCCGGGTGGACGGCCACCAGGTTGATTACGAGCAGGCGGCGAAGGCGGCCCTCGAGCTCGAGACGGCGGAGGAGCGGGAACGGCGCCACGCCGCGCCGGTGGCGGAGGTGCCCCCGCTCCTGGCGCGCGCGCGGCTCTCCGCCGGGCTCGGATTCGGGGCGGGCGTGGTCGGCGGCCTGGTCATCGGCGCGAGCGAAGCGCTGGTCATCGCCCTGGGCGGCTTCGGCGAAGAGGCCCAGGTGCTCTGGTACGGGCCGCTGGTCTACGCCGTGGTGCTGGGCGGACTTGGGCTCGCCGGCGGAGCGGTGCTGGCGGTGCTCCCCATGGACTTC
>JAOTUO010000127.1 GCA_029863845.1 Myxococcales bacterium | reverse complement strand
CGCAGCCGCCGCGCAGTGAGCCGAAGGCGAACGTAGGCGGGCCCCCGCAAAGACAGGCGGCGCAGCCGCCGCGCAGTGAGCCGCAGGCGAACGAAGGCGGGTTCCGCCAGGGCGGGCCGAGCCATTCGCGGAGGGATCGCCGTCGGTTCCGGCCGCGGTTCAGGCACCCAGTCACGATTCAGACGTCGCTGAAAGCTAGATCACGCCGGCTTCGGCGAGGCGCTCGAGGTCGGCGGCGGCGAGCCCGATCTCCCCGCACACCTCGGCGTTGTCCTGGCCGAGGTCGGGCGCCAACGGCAGGCGCCGGGGCTCCGCATCCGGGAAGCGAAGCGGGTTGCCGTGGAAGACGACCTCGCCGAGCGTCGGATGCGGATGACGCTCGATCATCCCGCGGGCCCGCAGCTGGGGATCGTCGATCAGCTCGTCGGGGCGCGCCACTCGGGCGCAGGGCAGGTCGGCGCCCTCGGGACCGAGCGCGGCGAGGACCTCGTCGGTCGTCCGCTCGCGCACCCAGGCGCCCACGATGGCGTTGATTGGCCCGCGGTGGCGGGCGCGGCCCCGATGGCTCCGGAAGCGCTCGTCCCCGGAGAGCTCCGGCCGGCCGATGGCCGCGCACAGGCCGCGAAAGAGCTTGTTGCTGGCCGTGGCCACGACGACCCAGCCGTCCTTCGCCTCGAAGGCGTCGTAGGGCGCCGTGAACGGGTGCTGGTTGCCGACGCGCTCGCTGGGCACGCCGATGCCCGCGTAGATCGTGGCGGCCGAATCGGTGATGGCGAAGACCGCGTCCTGATTCGAGAGATCGAGCACCCGCGCCCGGCCCGTGCGGTCGCACTCGCGCAGGGCCGCCACCACTCCGAGGGCGAGGTAGAGCCCGCCGACGAAGTCGGCGAGTGCGCCGCCGCCGCGCACCGGCGGACCGTCGGCGAAGCCCGTCATGGCGAGCAGCCCCCCCGACGCCTGGGCGACGATGTCGTAGGAGGCCTGTCCGGCCCGCGGCCCGGTGGCTCCGAAGCCCGAGAGCGAAGCCACGACGCAGCGCGGGTTGCGCGCCTGGATCACCTCGGCGCCGAGGCCCTGGGCGGCAAGCCAGCCGGCGCGAAAGTTCTCGACGACGGCGTCGGCGCGCTCCGCCAGGCGGAGGAACAGGTCCCGCCCCTCGGCCTGCCGCACGTCGAGCGTGATCGAACGCTTGCCCCGGTTGGTGTTCTGGAACGACAGGGAGGTCTGGCCCTCGGGCGAGGGTCCGTAGCGGTAGTCGTCCCCCGTGCCCGGGCGCTCGACCTTGATCACGTCGGCGCCGAGGTCCGCCAGAATGGCGGTCGCGTAGGGGCCGGCGACGATGCGCGTGAGGTCCAGGATGCGGACGCCGTCGAGGACGCGGCCCGACACGGCGGGGGCGCCTACAGGCGAACGACGGCGAGGATCGCGACCAGGCTCCCGGCGGCGGCGAGCAGGTAGAGAAGCGGCGCGACGGTGGCGTCGCGGTCCCCACCGCCGGTGTCGATGAAGACGTGGCGCATGTGGTGGGCGCCCTTCCACAGGGGCAGCGCGATCAGCGCCAGCAGCACCAGGCGTCCGATGAGGCTGGCACCGAGATCGTGGGCGCGCGCGTAGGAGATCGGATCGACCACGCCGAGAGGGGCGGCGATCCCCAGCACCAGCACCCAGCCCGTCAGCAGGAGGGTGCCGATCAGGATGCCCTGGCCGAAGAGCAGCCAGAGGATCGGCTCGACCTTGAGCAGGAGACGCTTCACGCGAAGATTCCTCCCGCCAGGATCGCCGCGAACACGACCGTGACTCCGATCCACACGGCGTAGAGCGCCGTCAGGATCACCGCAGGCGGCGGCGGCTTCACCGGCCCGATCCGGGGCGGCTGCGCCTTCGGGAAGAGCCGGAAGAAGCGCACCCCGACGAAGACCACGCCCACCAGCGCCAACACGTGGAAGGCGATGTAGAGCGGGTGCTCGAAGCTGGCGATCACCGCGTCGAAGGCCTGCTTCCCGTCCCCGAGCGCCCAGACGACGCGCAGCGCCAGGAAGCCGAGCAGCAGGTACAGGAGCCCCGTCCAGCCGAAGAGCGTGTAGGCGCGGTAGCGCCCGGCGAACGGAAGCTGGGGAGGCCGCAGCGGCGGAGCGGTCCGCGTGCTCCCGGGCTTCGACGGCGCCATCGCCTCCGGGTGCGCGTGCTGCGGCACGATTACTCCTCCGCCCGCCGCGGCAGCACCAGGCCCGCCGCCCAGTCGATCACCGCCTTGAGCTTCGCCTGGTTGACCGCCGCCGCCGGATCGACGTTCTTGGGGCAGACCTCGCTGCACTCGTTCGCGTAGGAGCACGCGAAGACCGTGCCCTCGCCGCGGAAGATCCGGTTCCGCTCGCCCGCGCCCTCGTCCCGCGAATCGAGGCTGTAGCGGTGCCCGAGGGCGATCGCGGCGGGCCCGAGGAACTCCGGCTCGTTCGCCACCACCGGGCAGGCGGCGTAGCAGAGCATGCAGTTGATGCACATGCTGAAATGCTTGAATTCCTCGAGCTCCTCCGGAGACTGTCGCATCGGACCGTCTTCGACCGCGCGCTCCTTCGCCCGGATGATCCACGGCTTCACGTGCTCGAACTTCTCCATGAAGCCGTCGAGCTCGACGACGAGGTCGCGGATGACGGGGAAGTTCGGGAGGGGAGCCACTTCCACGGTGTCGCCGTAGCTCGAGAGGGCCACCTTGCAGGTGAGCTTCGGCTCTCCGTTCACCAGCATCCCGCAGCTGCCGCACACCGCCATGCGGCAGGACCAGCGGTGGGAGAGGGTCGGGTCGATGTGGTCCTTGATGAAATTGAGGGCGTCGAGAACCTTCCAGTCGGGCTCGACCGGCACCTCGTAGCTCTGGGTCTTGGGCACCTGGTCGCGGTCCGGGTCGAAGCGCGTGACCACGAAGGTCTTCTTCTGCACGTCGCTCATCAGTATTTGCGCTCCTCGGGCTCCCAGCGTCCGAGGGCCACGTCCTTCTTGTCGAAGCGCGGCCCCGCGGGCTCGTAGTACACGAGCGAGTGGTGCAGAAATTCCCGATCGTTGCGCCCGGGGAACTCGCTGCAGGCGTGGGCGCCGCGGGATTCCCTTCGCTGCAGCGCGGCAACCGCGACGGTTTCCGCGACGTCGATCATGTTGACGAGCTCGAGCGCAGCGACGATCTCGGTGTTGAAGACCCGGCTGCGGTCTTCCAGTGCGACGTCCGCGCAGCGGCGCCGGAGCTGGGCCAGGGTCTCGGTCGCCGACCGCATCGATGCCTGCTCCCGGTACACGCCGCAGCCCGATTCCATGGCCTGCGTCATCTCGTCGCGGACCTGGGTCAGCTTCTCGCTCCCCTTCGCCCTGCCGCGCAGGCCGTCGATGCGGGCCGCTTCCTCCTCGACCTGGCGGCGCAGCGGATCCTCGCTGCCGTCGCCCGAATCCTTCGCGTGGCCCACGGCGTGCCGGCCGGCGCGCGCCCCGAACACGAGGCACTCGGTGAGCGAGTTCGATCCGAGGCGGTTGGCGCCGTTCATGGAGTGGGCGGCGCACTCGCCCACGGCGTAGAGGCCCGCCAGCTCGGTCGCCCCGTCGATGTCGGTGTCCACGCCGCCCATCATGTAGTGCACCACCGGGCGGATCGGGATCGGCTGGGTCACGGGGTCGACCCCGGCGTAGGTCCGCGCCAGCTCCAGCACGAAGGGCAGACGCTTCTCGAGGAGCTCGCGGCCGAGGTGCGTCAGGTCAAGGTGGACGTACTCGCCGAAGGTGCCCTGGATGCCGTTGCCGGCCCGGATCTCCTGGAAGATGGCGCGCGAGATCATGTCCCGGGGCCCGAGCTCGAGCTTGCTGCCGACCCCGTACTCCGGCTTCGTCTCGAGGAAGCGCTCTCCGCGGGCGTTGAAGAGCCGGCCGCCCTCGCCGCGCGTCGCCTCGGTGATCAGGATGCCCGTGCCCGGCAGGCCGGTCGGGTGATACTGGACGAACTCCATGTCCTTGAGCGCCACGCCCTCGCGGTAGGCCAGGGCCATGCCGTCGCCGGTCTTGATGTTCCCGTTGGTGGTGAAGGGGAAGCACTTGCCGGCGCCGCCGGTGGCGAGGATCACGGCGCGTCCCAGGATGGCGCGCACCTCGCCCTGGCGGATGTCGAGGGCGGCAACCCCGCGCACTGCGCCGTCCTCGACCAGCAGCTTCGTCACGAATTGCTCGTCGTAGCGCACGATGCGGTCGAAGCGCATCGAGTGCTGGAACAGCGTGTGCAGCATGTGGAAGCCGACCTTGTCGGCCGCGTACCAGGTGCGCTTGGTCGTCATCCCGCCGAAGGCCCGCGTGGCGACCGTGCCGTCCGCGTTGCGGCTCCAGGGACAGCCCCAGTGCTCGAGACGCGTGAGCTCGGGAGGCGCCTGCTCCACGAAGTACTGGATCACGTCCTGGTCCCCGAGGAAATCGGAGCCCTTGACCGTGTCGTAGCCGTGCATCTCGAAGCTGTCGTCGTCGCGCGCGACGGCGGCGGCCCCGCCTTCGGCGGAGACCGTGTGGCTCCGCATGGGATAGACCTTGGAAACCAGGGCGACGGAGATGCCGGGATCGGCCTCGACGGCGGCAATCGCGGCGCGCAGCCCGGCGGCGCCTCCGCCGACGATGACGACGTCGTGGCGGAGAACCTCGGTCACGCTCGCCCCCCCTCGCGGTTGCTGCGGCGCGTGAAGGTGTACCGAATCTGCGCCCGAAGGCAAAGAGTCAGCGAGCGGACACCGGGTCGGCCAAGAGGCCGACTCGAGAGTCGGCGTCCGCGCAAAGAGGCCGCAAGGCCGAAGGCCACGCAGCGAGGCGCAGCCCAGCGAAGTTCGGACGGGCTACGTCACGGGGAGAGCGGATCGCAGAGAGCCGCCTCCGCCACGCCGTCGGGCCGCTCGTTGTTGTCGGAGGCGTTGCAGACCCCGTCGTCGGTGCAGGTGTTGAAGATCTTTCCGCCCGGCGCAAGGAAGTCCAGCAGCTGCGTGAGCGAGGCCGGGATCGCGAAGCGGAAGTTGTGCGGATCGCACCGGTCGGGGTCGACGATCGTGTTGGACAGCGCCGGCGTGACGCCGTCGTAGGCCGGGTCGAAGACGTCGAAGGAGCCCGTGTCCCACGTCACGAGCGCCGAGTCGAGACCGCTCGGCCCGTCGGCGACGTCGGGAATCCCGGGGATCCCCTGCTGGAGCGATCCCACCAGCTGCGGGACCCCGAGCGTCCGGGCCAGGATCTCCGAGGCCTGGTTCGAGACCTGGTGGTCCACCCAGGCCACCGTCACCAGCATGTTCTTGCCGGGCAGCGGCGCACCGGACGGGTCGTCGAGGGGCGTGTCCACCAGGCCCGTCACGTGGCGGACCGCGCTCGCCGGCTCGGAGCTGACCCACTGCTCGTGCAGGAGGCCGTAGCCCAGGGCCGTGTCCATCGGGTCCCGGAGGCCGACGTTCCACAGGAAGTCTTCGAACTCCGAGAACGGGGTCGCGCGATGGAGCAACAGCGAGAAGTTCATGGCGGGAACGTCGACGTTGAAGCGCTGGATGTCGGGGGTCAGGGCCGCGAGCCAGGTGCCCATGATCCCGCCGAGGCTGATCCCGACGTAGAACTGCTCCTCGCTCGAGCCGGGCAGGACCCCCGTAGACGGCTGGCCGGCGGTCGTCTGGAACTCGTCGAGCTCGTTGAAGAGCCCGATCTTCATCAGGTGCGCCAGCACCAGCGTGTTCAGCATGCCCTGCTTGAGGCGCCCGGTGAAGGCCGGGAAGTTGTTGAGCTGGTGGGGGCCCGGGAGCAGGCAGCCGCCGACGATACCGCACCCCACCCAGGTGTAGTCCGGGTTCGACAGGCCCCGCCAGTCGGTGGCAGCCGCGATGTAGGGGAACTCGTCGTCGGCGAACAGGTCGAGCAGGCCGCCAGCGACCCCGTCGACCATGCTCTCGCCCGTCCCGAACAGCCCGTGCCCGAGCAGGATGGGGCGCACCGTCACGGCGGGATTGAACACGCTGCACGGGATCAGGAAGTCGGCGTCGACGAAGGTGTCGGGAATCGTCGGATTGCGCACGGGGTTTCCGCTCGCATCGGTGTTGAGGACGCCGAAGGCTGCGGGGTCGACCTGGTCGGTGAGGTAGAGGGGAACCGAGATCGTCGCCTTCAGGCGACGCCAGATCTGCGTGCCGGACACGGCGCAGTCGCCGTTGTTCGCCGGGTCGTTGTTGAAGGCGGCGTGCGAGGCGAAGTCGATCTGCGGCAGGAATGCCGTGGGATTGGCGTCGATCGCGTTCAGCGTCTCGTCGCGCATGGTCAGGATCTGGTGCGTGAGCTGGTGCTCGCTCTGCACGACGAAGTCGAAGGCCAGCACAAGGCTGCTCCGCGGGATCCCGTTGGACTCGAGGGTGGAGAAGATCTCGTTCATGCCGGGGCGGCGCGCCTCCAGCGCCGGAATCGTGCTGGGCTTCGCGTTGCGCAGCGCCCGGAACACCGGCTCGGGCTGTACGGCCCCGCCCAGGGGATCGACGAGATGGCGCATCGCGACGATGTAGCGGTGGCCGGGAACCAGGCTCACGGCCGGCCGCATGAACAGGACCTGCCGCTGCAGGTTGGCGGTGCGGGCGTCGACCTCGAGCCAGTGGAGGATCCGTTCTCCGGTATCGGCGTCGATCAGCACCGACGGGCTGTCGGGATCGAGCGACGAGGTGTCGTGGGTGCGCACGTCCTGGTAGGGCGTCTGGTTCAGCTGGCCGCAGCATCCCGGGGCGAGCAGACGCGACGCGCCCGACGCCGCCACGTCCACGCCCGCCGGGAAGTGCATCAGGATCTGCACCGTCGGGCTGAAGCCGTCGAGCTCGTTGAGGGGATCCGGCAGCAGCGGGTCGCCCGTGAGCACGGGCATCGCCACCTGCGGAATCGAGACCTGCACGGCGTTCCCCGGTCCGCCTCCCGCGGTCGGGGTCAGGAAGCGCGAGGACGGCCAGGGAAGCAGGCACTCCTCATTGTTCAGGAGCTCGCAATCGTTCGGATTCAGAAGCGTGACGATCTCCAGGGCGGTGTCCGCGGTCAGCGTGCCGCCGGTCCCGGAGGCGGGATCGTCGATCTCGGCGCTGAGCTGGTAGATGCCGTTGCCCGGCGGCGTCACCGTGCCGGAGACTCCGTCCGGGAGGATCACCTGGGAAGCGAGCGTGATCGGCGACCCGTTGAGGGTGAGCTGGAGCGTCCCGACGTCGGCGCCGCTGGGGACACGGATGTCCACCGCGACCGGACCGGGCAGCGAGAGCTCGCCCAGGATCGGCGAACGGAACTTGAACGGCGCGGTTCGGTCGCACTGGGCGCCCAGCGAAAGCGACGCCAGCGCGGCGATCGCGACGAATCCGAAGGAACGGCGAGACATGCTTCCCCTCCCGAGCAGCGACTCCCCGAACGCCGGATCCGCCCGGCGGGGTGTGGCACCTCGCATCCTAACATGACCTCAGCGGAGTCCCCGTGCCCCCGGGGAGACGGGGCCGAGGCGGGACGGCGCGTCAGGCGGGCTCCTGCTGGGTCAGGCAGTGGACGGCGCCCAGACCGACCACGAGGTTCGCGCAGGGGACCCCGACGACCTCCCGGTCGGGCAGGGCCTCCCGCAGCACGGACAGCGCGGTGGCGTCGGATTTCACCCCGAAGACGGGGACCAGGGCCACGCCGTTGGCGAGATAGAAGTTGGCGTAGCTCGCCGGGCAGCGAAGCCCCGGGGCCCGCTGCGCCGGGGGCATGGGCAGCGGCAGCACCGACAGGGGCTTGCCCGCCGGGTCGCGCATCGCCCGCAGGCGGCGGAGGTTCTCGGCGAGGGGGGCGAAGTTCGGGTCGGCGGGGTCTTCCTCGACCGCGGCGATCACGGTGGTGGCTCCCACGAAGCGCGCCACGTCGTCGACGTGGCCGTCGGTATCGTCCCCTTCGATCCCCCCGGCGAGCCAGAGCACCTGCGTCGCGCCCAGCCATGCCTCGAGCCGGCGCTCCATCGTCTCCCGGGAGCGACCCGGCCCCCGGTTCGGGTGCAGCAGGCACGACTCCGTGGTCAGCACGCTGCCGCAGCCGTTGCCGTCGACGGCCCCGCCCTCGAGGACGAACCCGGCTTCGACGCGCTCCACGTCCATCGCCCCCGCGACCCGGCTCGGCACCGCGTCGTCGAGGTCCCAGGGCGGGTACTTTCCCCCCCAGGCGTCATAGCGGAAATCGACCACGGCGCGACGCCCGCCGTCGCGCGGCACGAAGAACCAGGGGCCGTAGTCGCGGATCCAGGCGTCGTTCGTGGGCACGCGGTGGAACTCGAGGCCGGCATCCACCTCCACCCCGTGGGCCGCGAGGCGGCGCCGCGCGCCCTCTTCGGCGGCCTCGTCGGCGACGAGGATGCGCACGCGCTCGCGGCCCTGGAGCGCCCGGACGATCGCGGTGAACTCGCCAGTCGCCGCCTCGAGCCGACCGGGCCACGTCTCCGGATTGTGGGGCCACGCCAGCCAGGTCGCCGCGTGCGGCTCCCACTCGGCCGGCCACCGAAAGCCCCGGAACGCCGGCGGCCGCTCAGTCACGGAAGCGCTTGTCGAGATCCGCGTAGGCGTCGATGCGGCGATCGCGCAGGAAGGGCCACTCGCGCCGCACGCGCTCGATCGCCGTGAGGTCGCACTCGACGAGCAGGATCTCCTCGGTATCGGCGGAGGCGCGGGCCAGGATCCTTCCGAAGGGGTCCGCGACGAACGACTGGCCCCAGAAGCGGATCCCGCCCTCGCGGCCAATGCGATTCACCGCCGCGACGAACACACCGTTCGCGATGGCGTGGGCCCGCTGCGCCGTCTCCCAGGCGTCGTGTTGTGCGGCGTCGACCGCCTCGCCCTCGTCGAACTGCCAACCGATCGCCGTCGGGTAGACGAGGATCTCCGCTCCGGCCAGCGCCGTGAGGCGGGCGGCTTCGGGAAACCACTGGTCCCAGCAGATCAGCGTCCCCACCCGGGCGTAGCGCGTCGCGAAGCTGCGGAAGCCCAGGTCCCCCGGCGTGAAGTAGAACTTCTCGTAGTAGAGCGGATCGTCGGGGACGTGCATCTTGCGGTAGAGGCCGAGCAGGCGGCCGTCGGCGTCGATCGTCGCCGCCGTGTTGTGGTAGATCCCCGCGGCGCGCTGCTCGAAGAGCGACGCCACGATCGCGATCTCGTGGACGGAGGCGACCTTCGCCAGCGCCTCCGTGGTCGGGCCCGGGACCGGCTCGGCGAGATCGAAGCGGGCGGGATCCTCCTGCTGCGGGAAGTAGCGCGACCGGAACAGCTCCGGGAGGCAGACGATCCGCGCCCCGCGGCGCGCGGCTTCCTCGACCCGCAGCAGCGCCCGCTCGAGGTTCGCCACGGGATCCTCGGAGCAGGCCATCTGGATCAGAGCCAGCGGAACGGAGCGCGCCCCGCCGGTAGCGCCCGGCATTCAGCCTGGGTACGTCACGCCCCGGAGTGCCGCAACCCGGGGCCCCGTGACCGCATTCGTCACGACCGCGCGCCAGATTCCCCGCCATGGCGTGGAGCACGAGCGGGTGGCACGAGACCCGCGGACGCGACGGCGTGCTGGAGGCCGTGTGCGTCGTGGCCGCCTACGTGGGCTTCGGCGTCCTCTGGGCGGCCATCGAGAGCGGAGCGGCCATCGATAGCCGGGCGCCGGTCGACGCGCGGGCCCGGGAAGTCCCCGCGGCCTACCCTGGACCGCTCGTGGATCCGGAACCCCGCCCGCCCTCGTTGGCCCCTTCTGCCTCGACCTGGCTCGTCGACGGCTTCAACGTGCTCCACGCCGGCGTTCTGCGCGGACGCGATCGCGCGGACTGGTGGAGCGCCGCGCGACGGGCGGATCTCCTCGCCCTGGCACGCCGCTTCGACGATTCAGCCGCCGAGATCTGGGTCGTGTTCGACGGACCCCGCGCCGGCAGTCCGCCGGACCCGGCGCCGGGCGGTGGTGAGCCCAGTGGGGTCCACGAGGTCTTCGCACCCTCGGCGGACGACTGGCTCGTGGAACGGGTCCGAGCCACGCCAGACCCGTCGCGGCTGGCGGTGGTGACGGCGGACCGCCAGGTCGCCGGTCGCGCCCGTCACCGCGGCGCCCGGGTGGTCGCCCCGCGAGAGTTCCTGGCCCGCTGCTGCGGCTGAGCCGCGCGCGCTCCTGGCCTTAGCCGGGCCTCGCACTCGCTCATCGCTCGCGCTCCGGCCTTCGCTCGCCTTCGGCTCGCTGCGCGTCGGCCCGCAAGGCCGAAGGCCGCGCGAGTCGAAAAGACCGGCCTCCTAGCCCAACGCGGCCGCGTTCGCGCAGTGCGGGAGCGGACGCCGTTCCAGCCCCGCCAGCAGGTTGTCCACGGCCAGATCCGCCATCCGCGCCCGCGTCGCGACGCTCGCGCTGCCGATGTGGGGCGTCAGCACCAGGTTCGGCGCCCGGAGCAGCGGGCTATCCCGGTCCAGCGGCTCGTGGGCAAAGACGTCGAGACCCGCAGCCGCCAGCCGCCCGCCGCGCAGCGCGTCGGCCAGGGCCTCTTCGTCGACGGGACCACCGCGCGCTGCGTTCACGAGCACGGCCCCGGGACGCATGCGGGCCAGGGCGCGGGCGTCGATCAGGTTGCGGGTCTCCGGGGCCAACGCCACGTGAAGGCTGACGAAGTCTGCGGCCTCGAGCAGCGCGGCGAACTCCACGGGCTCGACCCCCGGAACCGGGCGCCGGCTGGGGGTCCATCCGAGCACCCGCATGCCGAAGCCCTGGCCGCGCCGGGCCACGGCCTGGCCGATCGCTCCGAGGCCGACCACCCCGAGGGTGGCGCCCCACAGATCGCGGCCGAGCAGCAGCCCCGGATCCCAGCTGCGATCCGGGGTCCAGCCGCCTTCCCTCACGAAGCGGTCGGCCTCGACCAGCCGACGGGATGCCGCCAGCAGCAGCCCGAAGGCCAGGTCGGCGGTCGTCTCCACCAGCACGCCCGGCGTGTACCCGACGGGGATGCCGCGGGCGCTCGCCGCCGCGAGATCGATGTGATCGACGCCCACCGAGCACGTCGAG
>JAOTUO010000427.1 GCA_029863845.1 Myxococcales bacterium | reverse complement strand
GCTGTCCTCCGACGGCTCCGGCGGCGGAACGTCGATGGCGCGGGCGATGCTTCCGTCGAAGTGCAGGGCGCGCATGGGGATTCGACTCGGCGCACAGCTTAGACCGAACCGGAGGCTCTTGAAACGGAAGGCCCCGGGCGACGGTACGGGAGATCGCCTTACTCGCGGTCTCGCCGCCAGGCTCGGCGGCCCGCCGCGGACTTCCGCGGTCCAGGACCTCCGCCCGCGCGCTAGAATGCCGGCAGCACCGGCGGGGGCGCGGGCCGGTGCCAGAGAGGTCCAGGCTTCGGATGTCCGAACTCCCGGATTCGCTCGTCGTCCTGTTTGCCGACCTGAGCGGAAGCACGCGTCTCTACGATTCGCTGGGCGACGCGCCCGCCCGAGAGATCGTGGCCCGGTGCATCGATCGCATCATCGGCGTGGTCGAGCGCCACGACGGCACCGTGATCAAGACGATCGGCGACGAGGTGATGAGCACCTTCCCCGGGGCCGACGCGGCCGCCGACGCGGCCCAGGACATCCTGGTGGCGATGGCGGAGGCGTACGCGATCCACCAGGGACGCCTGGGAGCCCACGTGGGCTTCCACACGGGTTCGGTCGTGCACGAGGCCGGGGACGTGTTCGGGGACACCGTCAACCTGGCCGCCCGCCTGGTCGCCCTCGCGAAGCGGGGCGAGATCCTCACGACGCGCGCGTCCGTCGACGCCCTCGCGCCGCAGCGGCGCGAGCGGACGCGGCGGATCGATCGGAGGGAGCTCGAGGGCCATCAGGGGGCGCTCGAGATCTTCGAGTTGATTGCACAGACCTCGAACCTCACCTCCATGACTCCGATCCCCCCCGCGGAGCCCTCCGGCCCGGGCCGGCTGATCCTGCGCCGCGGAGACGGGGTGTTTGCGCTCGACGAGTCGCGCTCGACGCTCAGCATCGGTCGCGATCCCGAGAGCGACCTCGTGCTCGAGGATCCGCAGGTGTCGAGGCGCCACGCGCGAGTGAGGCTCCGGCACGGGAAGTTCGTCCTCACCGACATGAGCGCCAACGGAACGCTGGTCCGCGCGCGCGAGGGGAAGACGGTCCGGCTGCACCGCGAGGAGCTGATCCTCCAGGGCTCCGGGAGCATCGGTTTCGGGCGGAATCTCGACGGCGACGGCGAGCTGCCCATCGCGTTTTTCGTGGAGCCCGACGCGGAAGCGCCCAGCCGCGCCTGACGGGGGGCGCTAGCGGCGCTTCTTTCGCGCGCGCTCGAGCGCGTTCTCGAGCGCCGCGCAGCAGGTCTCCAGCACCTTGACCCGCGCGTGGCGCTTGTCGTTGGCCTCGACGAGGGTCCAGGGGGTGAGGGCCGTGCTGGTGCGCTCCACCATCTCGTTCACCGCATCCTCGTACAGGTCCCATTTCTCGCGGTTGCGGTAGTCCTCGGCGGTGATCTTGTACTTCTTGTAGGACGTCTCTTCGCGTGCCGCGAAGCGTCGCGCCTGCTCGTCGTTGTCGATGTGCAGCCAGAACTTCGCCAGCGCGACGCCGTGCTCGCAGAGCTGGCTCTCGAACTGGTTGATCTCCTTGTACGCGCGCAGCCATTCTTCCTTCGACGCGAAGCCCTCCACGCGCTCCACCAGCACGCGGCCGTACCAGCTGCGGTCGAAGATCGTGAGTTGTCCCGCCCGGGGCAGCTGGCGCCAGAAGCGCCACATGTAGGGCCGTGCCAGCTCTTCGTCCGTCGGTGCGGCGATGGGGATGACCTCGTAGAAGCGCGCGTCGAGCGCCGCCGTGACGCGGCGGATCGCGCCCCCCTTGCCGGCTGCGTCCCAGCCCTCGAAGGCGAATACCCCGGAGATGCCCTTCCTCGCGACGTCGCGGCTCAGGCGGTTCAGACGGCCCTGGAGCTGACGCAGCTTCTTTGCGTACGCATCGGGCGCAATCTGCTTCGAGGCGTCCAGCAGGCTCAGGATCGTGGGCTGATCCTCGCGGCGCTCCAGGCGCGGCGGGGGCTCCTTCGCCGGTGCTGCGGCGGGCTCCGCCTCCAGGCGCTGGGCGATCGCCGCGAGGATGTGACGGCCGACGGTCAGCTCGCGGTAGCGCCTGTCGGTACCCTCGACGATCGTCCATGGGGCCTCACCGGTGCTGGTCTCCCGGATCGCGCGCTCCGCGACCGGCAGGAACTCGTCGTAGAGCTCGAAGTGCTTCCAGTCGCGCTCGGTGACCCGCCAGCTCAGCTCGGGGTCCTTCGCCAGCTGCTTGAGGCGCTTCTTCTGGATCTTCTTGGCGATGTGGAACCAGAACTTGAGGACGAGCACGTCTCCGGCGACCAGCTCGCGTTCGAAGGCGTTGATGCGGGCGAGGGCGGCTCCGAGGTCCGCGTCGCTCGTCTCGCCGTACACCCGCGACAGGATCGGGTTCGTGTACCAGGAGCCCATGAAGGCCGCGATGCGGCCCCTGGCAGGAAGGACCCTCCAGAAGGCGTACATCGGAGGCCGCTCGGCCTCCTCGCCGGACGGCAGGCCGAGG
>JAOTUO010000426.1 GCA_029863845.1 Myxococcales bacterium | reverse complement strand
GCGCTTTGAATCGTCGCCGAGAACCGGACGGGGACCTCTCTCTGGACCGACATCGGGTTCCAGCGTCGGTAGGGTCCGCCGACCCCGAATTCGACCCGATCGATCGTGAGCTCCCCCTCGACCGTCGGGGGGTCGAGGCTCGTGACCTCGAACGCGCCGTCCAGGCTCTTCTCGACCTCCTTGATGTGGACGTCGAACTTCGCGGTGTACCGCGGGTTGCCCCGCTCGCTCTGGCCGTCGGGCCGGGTGCTGTGGACGCGCACCGTCGCCTTCGGGTAGCTGGCGACATCGAAGAAGTCGTCGCTGCGCAGGTGTTTGTCGCGCCGGCCGTTGCCCGTGTCGACGCTCTCGATGTCGACCTCCACCACGACGACACCCTTCTCCGGCTGCGACCGGTCGATTTCCGCGCGCGCGATGCGCCAGCGGTGGAACGTGCCCTGCGCGGTCCCGAAGAGGTTCTTCCCCTCGAAGGTGATCGTTCCAGACGGCGACTCCTCGGCCGCATCCGTCGCGCTCGCCCACGCGAAGACGAAGCCTGCGACCGCGGCGAGAAGTGCCGCAGCAGCCCGCTGCCCGATCTTCTGGCGGTCACCAAGACTCAAGGGTGCCTCGACCTCCTCTTCTAAGCATTCTTCGCCTTACGAATAGCGACGAGTGATTCAAGCACCTCGAGGCCTCCAATAGCAAGACATAGCCACCAACCGTTTTTCAGCAACCACACATCGCTTTCGCGTGCCCATGAGAAACACAGGATCGACCCGATGAGCCATCCGATGACCAGAGCCACCTGCAATTTGACGTAGGCAGGGTACTTGAGAGCAACAAACAGATACTTCACTTGCGTATCTTCGTACATCACCAACTCCTCTTGCGCGGAACGTCTGGGTTCAGCAGCGATCTGTCGGGCTGCCGGCCATCGCGCCCCATGCTGGTTTGCAGCACTCAGCCACTCCTTTACGTACCAACATGTCGCGCTCTTGAGCTCCGGGGTCTTCTCCCTGTTTCCTGATCCAACTCGACTCTCGTTTTCGAGGCGTTATCGGTTCGGTCCAGCGGCGCTCAGAGCGCGTCGGCGAAGACGATGCCGTCGAAGGCGTCCCGTGAGAACGGGAGATCGAGACGGGGTGTGCGGGGGTGGGTGTCGGCGTAGACGTTCACGCGGCGGGGGAAGCGCGTGGGGTAGTAGTTCATCTCCACGAGGGTGTGGGCGGCGCGGGTGGCGAGGGGCTGGATGCGCTGGAGCTGTTCCCGGGTGCTCGCGGTCTTGCAGCCGGCGATGGCCTCGGCGAGTCGCTCGTCGGAGTAGACCGACGGCGTGAACGCCTCGTCGCTCCGCTCCGAGCCCGCCGGCGCCGGCAGCGCTCCGGCGCGCCAGAGCGAGGGCGCGTCTCCGTGGGGGAAGGGGTCGACGGGCTCGCCGTTCAGCCAGGTGTTGAAGTGGACGTGGGGCGCGCCGAAGGGAAAGGTGACGAAGCCGTCCAGGCCGCTGTAGCCGGACAGGGCGATCGTCTCGCCGCGCTCGACGACCTGCCCCACCTGCACCAGGCTGCGCGCCAGGTGGGCGCAGGTGGTCATCAGGCCGCGGCCGTGGTCGATGAAGACCTTGAGCCCGCCGCGATTGAACTCGCTGACGACGCGGACCACCTCGCCCGGGGCCGCCGCCAGGACGCGGGTGCCGACCGGGATCGCGAAGTCGGTGCCGTTGTGGCTGTCGTAGGTGAGTTTCTTGCCCCGGAAGTCCTCGACCTGCGTCTTCCGGACCGACCACCCCAGCTCGATGGGTGTCTGCCGGTGGTTGAAGAGGTTGGTGATGATCGCGCATCGATCGACGACGAAGCGGCCGCGCCAGAGGGTGACGGCGATGCGGGGGCGGAGCTGCTTCAGGCTCGAGAGCCCAAATCGACTCGGCGGGACGTCTTCCTGGCCTCGCAGGGCGATCAACGCCTGGCGGTAGCGCTCCCGCCACGGGTGGAGGCCGAGCGCCTCGCCGAAGAGAGCAACCTTCGCGGTTCTCGCATTCATCGTCGATGACCGCCCCGGGGTCGCCGCCCGGCCAAGCACTACAGCTTCTTGGGCGGGCCGACTTCGAAGGCGAGGTGACCCATCCAGCTGGCGACGAGCGGCCGGCGCGGCAGGCCCAGGCCGCGAAGCTGCTCCGCGATGGGATGGTCGCCGAGGGCGAGGCGGCCGCCGCCGAGGCGGAAGCCGGCGTCGCGGTATTCGTGCTCGAGGTGGGTGACCTGGGGGGCGCCTTCGAAGTTGGAGTAGACGGCCGAGGCGCCGCGGGACTGACGCCGCCTTCCCTCGGCGCGAACCGAGTAGCGGAGGACCTCGCGTCCGTCCATGCGCAGCCGGAAGGCGGCGCGCCCGTCGGCGACCTCGAAGTCGATCTCCTCGACGGTCTTCGGGAAGCCCCACATCCGGACCCCCGCGTCGTTGGCGAGACGCGTCGTGACGGGGAGCTTCCAGATGTGGGTGGCGGCGGCGTCGCGCGCGATGT